>JAQVLJ010000069.1 GCA_028704215.1 Clostridia bacterium | reverse complement strand
AGCATTTCGTTTGGAGTGATAACGTTACCCAAATGTTTGCTCATTTTGATACCGTTTTTGTCATTAATAAGACCAAGTGCTATACACGATTTGTACGGAGTAGTGCCAAACAAAACAGTACTCAACGCCTGCAAAGAATAGAACCAGCCACGAGATTGGTCTGAGCCCTCCGAAATAAAATCGGCTGGAAAAAGTTTTTTGAATTCCTTTTTGTTTTCAAAAGGATAATGCAATTGTGCAAATGGCATTGAGCCACTATCAAACCAGCAATCAATCACCTCTGGTTCACGTGACATTAATTTGCCACATTTTTCACACACAATTTGCAGTTCATCGATATATGGTTTGTGGAGTTCTGGAATAGTTTTTTGAGTAAGTTCAAACAATTCTTTTTTGCTTCCTACAACGTGATGATGTCCACACTCGCATTTCCATACCGGAAGTGGCGTTCCCCAATAACGATTTCGGCTAATACACCAATCTTTTACATTTTCGAGAAAGTTGCCCATACGACCGTTTTTAAATGCTGGGGGCAGCCAATTTACTTTTTGATTGTTTGCTACAAGATTGTCTTTTACTGCTGACATTTTTACAAACCAAGATTTGTTTGCGTAGTAAATAAGCGGGGTATCGCATCTCCAACAATGTGGATAATTGTGTTCAAACATCAATTCTTTAAATAATAGGTTGCGAGATTTTAGGTTTTCTATTACGGCAACATTTGCCTTTTTTACAGGCATATCCGCAAATTCACTTTCTTTTACAAACTCGCCCTTTGAATTGACTAATTGTAAGAAAGGCAAGTTATATTTACTGCCTACTTTGGCATCATCTTCACCAAAGGCTGGTGCAAGATGTACCACTCCTGTTCCGCTATCGAGAGTAACATATTCATCACAAGTAATATAAAACGCTTTTTGTTTGAGTTTGATTTTACTTACAAACAAAGGCTCGTATTCCAAATATTCAATGTCTTTGCCTTTAAACTTCTTGATTACTTCATATTTTTCAAACAAAGTTGCAACCAAATTTTCTGCCAAAATATATTTTTCTTCACCAACTTTGATTTGAACATAATCATTTTTAGGATTTACACAAAGCGCCACGTTGCTTGGAAGAGTCCAAGGCGTAGTTGTCCAGGCCAAAATAAAACTGTCTTTTTCATTTTTTACTTTGAATTTTACAAAAATGGATACTTCTTTTACTGTTTTGTAGTTTTGGTCCACCTCGTGAGATGACAACGAAGTACCACAACGTGGGCAATAAGGTAATATTTTAAAGCCATCATAAAGCAGTCCTTTTTCATCTATTTTTTTGAAAGCCCACCAAATTGACTCTATATAGTCATCGGTATAAGTAATATAAGGTCGTTCAAAATCTACCCAATAACCAACTCTTTTTGACATTTGTTCCCATTCATTTTTGTATTTCCAAACACTTACTTTGCATTTTTCGATAAAAGGAACAATTCCATATTTTAAAATATCATCTTTGTTCGTAAATCCTAATTCTTTTTCAACTTCCAATTCTACTGGCAAACCATGAGTATCCCAACCTGCTTTTCTTTGAACGTGAAAACCTTTCATAGTTTTGTATCTAGGGATCACATCTTTTACAGTACGTGTCAAAACATGACCAATATGCGGCTTGCCGTTTGCTGTCGGCGGTCCATCATAAAAAACATACTCTTTGTTTCTTTTGGTATTATCCAAACATTTTTTGAATATATCCTTGTCTTCCCAAAATTTTATAGTATCCAATTCATCTTGAACAAAATCTAATTTAGTTTCAACTTTTTTAAACATAAAAACCTCTTACTCCAAAATTGCTTTCAAACGACGTACACCAGCAGAAGACGATTCTTGTTTGACAATTTTGAATTTGCCCAACTCTTTTGTATTACAAACGTGTGGTCCACCGCAAATTTCACAACTTACTCCGATTATGGAATAAACTTTTACAATATCATTGTATTTTGACCCAAAGTCGCCCAATGCACCTTTTTTGTATGCATTATCTTTTGGCATTTCTTCACAAACAACATCTAACTGTTTATCAATAGTATCATTCACAAATTTCTCAACAAGTACTATTTCTTCATCTGTCAACTTTCTATCAAAAGAAAAATCAAATCTTACTCTTTCATCAGTAATATTGCAACCTTTTTGATGTACACCCTCTCCAAGATACTTGCGCAATCCTGCAAGCATAAGATGTGTAGCAGTGTGATATTTTGTAGATTCATAAGAATCATCAGCCAAACCGCCTTTAAATACACCTACACACGCAGAGCGAGATAACTCCTGGTGTTTTTTGTATGACTCAAAGAAACCTTCCATATCTATGTCTATACCTCTATCTGCGCACATTTCTTGTGTGATTTCGATAGGAAAGCCAAAAGTATCATATAGTCTAAAAGCCACTTCACCTTCAAGTGTATTGTTTTGCATTTTGGATACTGCTTTTTCAAATTCTTTGTATCCGCCATTTATGGTGTTTTCAAATTTGCGAATTTCTTTTTCAAACTCTTCCAATATTAATTGTTTCTTCTTTTCAAGACTTGTATAATCCGCCTTAAAATAATCTATATAAAATTGACACAACTGAGTCAACTGACTTGCTTCTATTTCCAATTTTCTGGCGTAATTGATTGCTCTTCTAATCAGCCTACGCAAAACATAACCTTGTCCCACATTACTTGGAACAACGTCGTTTTTGTCTCCCAAAATCATAGTTGCACTACGGATATGCTCTGAAATAACTCGAAAAGCCTTTGAATATTTCTCATCGCTATAAGATTTGTTAGACAATTTTTCTAACATTTCAATTACCGGCTTAAAACATTCGGTTTCATAGACAGATTTTAATCCATTTACCATAGTGAGTACACGCTCTACACCCATACCAGTATCTACATTTTTTTGTTGCAAAGGCTGTGCTTTTTCACCGGCACTCTTTATGACATATTGCATAAATACATCATTCCATATTTCAAGGTATTTACCACATTTACAAGCAGGACTACAATTTTTTGAGCACTTTGGTTTACCTGTATCAATGAACATTTCTGTATCAGGGCCACAAGGACCTACACCGCCAGCGAGTCCCCACCAATTGTGTTCTTTTTCTAGGTAAAAAATATTTTCTTTAGCGATTCCCATTTCTTCCCATTTTTTTGCCGAAACATCGTCACGAGGAGCCGTTTCATCGCCTGCAAAAACAGTTACTGCTATTTTGTTTTTGTCAAAACCGAGATATTTTGGACTAGTCAAAAATTCATAGCTAAATGCGATAGCATCTTCTTTAAAGTAATCGCCCAAACTCCAATTTCCTAACATTTCAAAGAATGTTAGATGACCCATATCGCCCACTTCTTCAATATCATTTGTACGCAAACAAGTTTGAACGTTGACCAATCTTTTTCCTGATGGATGGGGCTCTCCCAAAAGAAATGGGACGAGCGGATGCATTCCAGCAGTTGTAAACAATACTGTTGGGTCATTTACAGGTATCAAAGATGCGGTTTCGATACGTTTGTGTCCTTTTTCTTCAAAAAATCGGATGTACATATCAATCAATTTTCTTCTCGTCAGCATAATACTTTCCTTATTTGCTATCTTTTAAAGAAATAGTCTCATTAAAGATAGTTACATTTTTTGTACTTGATTTGTCATAAATATAGTAGCCCATTCGAACAAACTGGATTGCTTTGTCTTTTCTTTGTTTCAAAGCAAATGGCTCAACGTACGAAGTGTATAATTTCATAGAGTTGGTATTGAATATCTCATCCAACTTTCCTTTTTCGTATACTTCCCCCTCTTTCAAAATGTTGGAGAAAGTACGCACAAGTACTTTTTTTGAACTATTAGCACCAATCCAATGAATCGTACCTTTGGGCTTTATTCCTTGCTCACTAGCATCGTATATAATAGAGCAGTTTAGGTGATCAATTTCACCTTTTTTATTTTTTACTACTTTGTCACAGCGAATTATATATGCACCAATCAAACGTACAACTCCC
>JAQVLJ010000012.1 GCA_028704215.1 Clostridia bacterium | reverse complement strand
TATTGCAACCAATTTAGCAATCAAATATCTTTCTAGTAGGCTCAAAACCACAAAACAATTACAGACGTATTTGGCAAAAAAGGGTTTTTCAAACGAAAGCATAAATTGTGCAATACAAAAATTGTCAGAATACAAAATTTTAGATGACAAAAACTATGCAAATGTTTTTACACGCACTTACCAAAATACAAAATCAAAAAATTATATGAAAAACAAGTTGTATACTGATGGTGTCAACAAAAATTTAATTGATGAATCTATGCAAAACATTGATGATTATTATGCCTGTACAAAAGCGGGTGAAAAATATCTAAAAAACAAAACTTTGGATAAAAAAAATTTACAAAAATTAATAGCACATTTGCAGTACAAGGGCTTTGAATATGACACTATTCTCAAGGTATTAAAAAATTACAAATCAAGTATTGAAGATTAAAACAAAAAAAAAGGACAAGTATATGAAAATAGGAATAGATATTGAAAGCATTAAAAGGTTTTCAAAATATAAAATATTAAATGCTGCAAAAATATTTTCCAAAAATGAACAAGATTATTGCAAATCGTTTGCAGATAGTGATGTTCATTTTGCAGGAATGTGGTGTGCAAAGGAAAGTGTAATAAAAGCACTTGAAGACAAAGGCATTTCGCTTAATCAAATAGAAATTATGCACAAAGAAAATGGTGCGCCGTTTGTCAATATTAGCGATGAAGTATCCCAAAAACTTAAAGAAATAAGTCTTTCAAAAATAGAAATAAGTATTAGTCACACAAAAGAGTATGCTGTGGCTACATGTTTGATATTTTAAAGTTTACAAAACCCAATCAATTGGCTTGACGTTGTTTTTTAGCAAAAATTCGTTCGCTTTCGAAAAATGTTTGCATCCAAAAAAACCTGAATATGCAGACAATGGACTTGGATGCGCCGCTGACAAAACCAAGTGTTTTGGATTATTTAATATCTTTAAAAATGATTTTGCGTGGCTACCCCAAAGCAAGAATACGATAGGTTGATTTTGTTGATTAAGCACTTCAATAATTTTTGTCGTAATTACTTGCCAACCACATTTACTGTGAGAACAGGGGCTCCCTTCTCTAACAGACAAAGAAGTGTTCAAAAGCAATACACCTTGTTTTGCCCAAGGAGTCAAATCACAACTATTATTCATTTTGATATTTAAGTCGGATTCGATTTCTTTTTTTATATTGATAAGAGATGGTTGTGGTTTTCCTTTTGCGCACGAAAATGCTAGACCATCTGCTTGTCCCTCTGTGTGATAAGGGTCCTGACCAATTATTACGACCTTAATATTTTCAATAGGTACGGCGTTTATACTAGCAAAAATTTTGTCTTTTGGAGGAAAAACTTTGTGAGTGTTATATTCATTATTCAAAAAAGGAAATAGTTTTTGTTTGCAATCACCATCTATTTCTTTCGCCAAAATTTTTTGCCATTCTTCACTTAAAATGTAACTCATATAATATATATTAACACACTTATGATAAAAACTAAAACAATATAATAATTTCATAAAAAAACGTGCAGATTGCACGTTCGTTATTTACAATACTTTTTCAATATTTACAAAGATGTCCTCTTTATCCATTTCGTTAGTCAAAGCATTTGTCAAACTATTTAATTCATCCTTAAAGACACGACGATAATGACCGAAAGATATTTTGTTTTGAGAATTGTTATTAAATTGCACATTATCCTTCAATAACTTTTGAACAAGATTTTTGTTTTTCTTTTCAGTTTTTATCGATTTGCAGTAAGTAAAATAATTCATTGGATTCAAAATAACAAATTTACCTTTTATACTCAATTTATCTTTTTGAGCATCTAAAAATTGTAGTTCTTTTTTCATAAGCATCAAATAGTATTCTTTTGTTTGATAATTTTCATATTTATCACAAACACTTTTATATAATTGTTTATCCTCGTATGTAGAAAACAAATTAAAGTCAATATTCCTTTTCCTTAATTCATAATTCTTACAATTTTCCATAAGTACAACCCATTGGGCATAATTTCTAAATGTTAACACTGAATTCATAAATATTTCTCCTTTTGTATTGATTTTTTTTTAAAAACCAATTTCGCCGATTTTAATACAAAAGCAAAGCGTAAGTCAACCATATTTTATAAAAAAAATAATAAAAGTGGCCACAAAAAAATACCTACACAACATATAGGTATTTTTTTGATTTAATACTTGATTTTGCTTGCATAAATTCCAGCAACTGCTCCGTCTGAACATGCGGTTACTATCTGTTTTATTTTTTTGCTGGTGATGTCACCAGCGGCATAAACATTTGATATATTCGTTTGCATCTCTTCGTTAACTTTTATAAAACCGAATTGATCCAATTCGATACCTTTCAATATCTGGTCAAAAGGTTTTCTACCAATTGCGACAAACACGCCGTCAACTTTCAAATCTTGTGCTTTATCATTAGTTTTGATTGTTATTGTATCTATTACTTCATTTCCCTTGATGTCCACAATGGTTGTATTAGTAAAAATATCTACTATTTTTTCTTTTGCCAATTCCTCAACTTCATCATACAAAATGTCGTCAGCTTTGAATGTGTCGTTTCTATGAATCAAGTAAATGTGTTTTGCAATCTTTGATAAATACGTCACATCTTCAAATGCTGTATTTCCTCCACCCACGACTGCTACTACTTTATCTTTAAAAAAATTACCATCGCAATATGCACAATAACTTATTCCTTTACCAATATATGATTTTTCATTCGGAAGATTTAGTTTTCGAGATTGTGTGCCCATAGCTAAGATAACGCGTTTACAAGTAATCATTTCTTTCAAACAAATAACTGATATTTGCTCTTTGCCTGGCAAGATATCCGTAACCATAGAATACAAAAATTCTACTCCTAGTTTTTTTGTTTGTTCAAACATCTTTTTCATAAGGTCTGGACCAGCAATATTTTCAAAACCTGGATAGTTTTCAATCTCATAACTTTCCGATGCTTGTCCACCAATTACATCGCTTTCTATTATCAAAACGCTTCTTCCAGCACGCGAAGCATAAATACCTGCTGCCATACCTGCTGGACCGCCGCCTACTATGATTATGTCGTAATTATTTTTCATAAATACCTCTTGTTGATTATATCCAAAATTTTAATTTTGTAAAATTATTTTGGTTGTTTTTTCCTTATCAAATTCTTTTCTCGTCCATTTTTGCTAGGAACATAGTAAACCCTATCTTTCAAACTATCGGGCAAATATTGTTGATCTACATATCCACCATAATTATGCGGATATTTGTATTGCACGCTGGCCTGGGTTTCGTAATGATAATTTTTTAAATACTCTGGTATATTGTCGTCATGATGCATATTGGCATCTTCATTGGCTGAATGCAAAGCACTTACAACAGAGTTGGATTTTTCCGCTTCACAAACATAAATTATTGCATGAGCCAAAGGTATATTCCCTTCTGGAATGCCAAGATTTTTTATGGCATAATGTGCTGAAATTGCCAATAACATAGCATTACTATCGGCCATACCCACATCTTCACTTGCGTGAGCAATAAGTCTACGTGATAACAACAATGGGTCACAGCCAGCACTAATCAAACGTTGTGAATAATATAATGCTGCATCTGTATCACTTCCACGCAAACTTTTACAAAAGGCACTTAACAGATCATAGTACATATTTTCATCTACAGACATTACTGGTGTCTGAATGCTTTGCTCAGCGACAACCTTATCTACTGTAATTACACCTTTTTTGTTTGGCTGCGTTGTAAGTACTGCCAATTCCAAAGCGTTCAAAGCGTTTCTCAAATCTCCAGCACAAGTTAGTGCAAAATGTGATAACGCTTCAATTTTTAGATCTACTTTATATTTACCAAGTCCCCTTTCATCTTTAAGTGCATTCAATAGTGCATCTTTGATATCATTGATTTCAAGGGAATTAAACTTAAACACTCTACATCTACTAACTATTGCGGGTGTCATACTTATGTGTGGGTTTTCAGTAGTGGTGCCAATAAAGGTAATGTAACCTTTTTCTATTGCCTCAAGAACGCAATCGCTCTGCGCTTTACTCCACCTATGACATTCATCCAATATCAAAAATATAGATTTTCCATACATTTCAAATTGTTTTTTGGCAGATTCAATTATTTTTTTTGCATCTGCCACACCAGAAGACACAGCGTTCAGCTTGACATAATCATTGTTCATTGCATTGGCGATAATATACGCCAAAGTAGTTTTTCCTACACCAGGCGGACCATAAAAAATGCAACTACCAAGCATATTTGCTTTGATAGCTCGTCTAATAAGACAGTTTGCGCCAGTAATATGTTTTTGTCCTACAAATTCATCAAGATTACGAGGACGCATTCTTTCTGAAAGTGGTGCATTTTGTTTTGATATATTTTCAAAGATGTTTTCCATACATACAAATTATATCACACAAACATGATATTTTCAAAACGAAAAAATCAATGATATTCAATAAAATACCTATCAATATTTTGACGCTCATCAAACCCTGTGTTTTGTATCTTTACATTGTTTTTTGAGGTTTTGTTTTGTTCTGTTTGTTTATTTATATATTGTAATGATTTCACTTTATAATTCACAAATGTAAGCGAAAAGTTTTCGCTAATGTAATCAGTATTGGGGCTACAAAAAATTTTGTTTTTAAAATATTTTAATCCGAATATTTTTTCTAAAATAAAGTAATAACGACTACAATAATCTTTGTATAAATTTGCTAACTGAATAAATTCTTTTATTCCAATTTTGTTGATTTGATTAGAAAAAAAATTGTTGTCTATATCTGCTATTAAATCTATGTCTGTGAGTAAATTTTTATTTATATGATTGATTGTCAAATTCTTAAGATAATTTAACATTACAAAAACATTAGATTTTCCGATAATTTTATATGCATAAATCAATTTTAATTTGTTTAGTATTTCGCTATCATACACAGAAAGTGTTGGCCTACTTTTCGTATTTATTAAGACAATATTTTGATATATATTTATATTTTGTAAGTTTTTAATTACAAATTTTTTATGTGCAAATATATCTGATAGAATAATATCTTTTTTGTTTTTTTGAACTTTGTAACCAAATGTTTCATCTGGAAAAATAATTTTTACATATTTATTTTTTGTTTTTTCATAATTAAATACCAGCGTATTTTTTGAATATTCGTAATTTCCTTTCAGTTCTTCACAATTATCAAGTTGCATCAAATTTAACATATTTTTTTTGTAATCATAATTTACATTAAGTGCATTAAACAACGCTAACTTGTCATAACTCACATTTTCATCCAAAATATAACAAAAAACAAATTCCCCAATTTTTGTCATTGGGAGACTCAACTTATTTTTTATTACAAGGTTTATTTTTTTTTGTAATATTGAAATTGCAGTTTCGTAAATAACCCACATATCTTTGTGAATGTTTTTAAAATCCAAAACATAAACAGGCGCATCTTGTATATACATACTTTTAAATGTTTGTAAGCTAATAAAATTGTAGTTTTGTGGTTTGTTATAAAATATCTTTTTCAAAATTATATCTGCCAAAACTTTTGCAAAAACACTTTCGCTTGCTTTTTCTATTTTTTTGTCAAAAAAGACATATCTATCAAAATGAAATATAATATTTTTTTTTCCAGACTTTTGATACAAAAAAAATAAATTTGTAGTAACTATATAACAAAAAGCACATACCAATATTATCAAAACCATATACAAATTATTGCCCTAAAAAATCAAAGATATAAAATATATTTGACAATAGTGTCAATACTAAACTACAATGAAACACGTAAAGGGAGCATATATGAAAAACGAAAAGATAAAAATTGGAATAAATGGGTTTGGTCGCATCGGAAGATTGGCATTGCGTGCAAGTTTGGAGAGAGATGATATCGAAGTGGTAGCAATTAACGACCCCTTTTTGACGCCTGACTACGCAGTTTACTTATACACACACGATACTATACACGGAAAAGCAGAAAACGAATGTACAATTACCCCGAATGGATTGAAAATTAAAGGTAAAGAAATCAAATTTTTTTCAGAAAAAGAGCCAGATTTAATTGATTGGAAAAGCGCTAAGGCAGAATACATTATTGAAGCAACTGGCAAATTTGTTGAAGCAGAAGATGCTAGACGCCATCTAAAAGGTGGAGCAAAAAAAGTAATCATTTCTGCCCCAGGCAAGAATTGTCCGACTTTTGTCTATGGCGTAAATAGTGACAAATATACAAAAAATATGGATGTAATAAATAATGCTAGTTGCACTACAAATTGTTTGGCTCCTATTGTTAAGATAATAGATGACAAATATGGAATAGATTATGGCATTATGTCAACAATTCACTCTATCACAGCAACTCAACTTACTGTGGATGGCATTTCAAAAAAAGATTGGAGAGGGGGCAGAGCGGCAAGTTACAATATTATTCCTAGTTCTACTGGTGCTGCAAAAGCAGTTGGAGAAGTTTTGCCACATTTAAAAGGCAGATTGACAGGTATGAGCTTTAGAGTGCCAACGATAAACGTAAGCGTTATAGATTTTACAGTGAATATAAAAAAGTCTGCCACTTACGAAGAAATATGCGCTGAATTGAAACGTGCATCTCAAAACGAAATGAAAGGCATATTAGACTACACTGACCTACCTCTTGTAAGTAGTGATTTCATAGGCAACCCTCATGGTAGTATTTTCGATGAAAAGGCTGGAATAATGCTTGGAGACAAATTTGTAAAATTGGTTGCTTGGTATGATAACGAATATGGATACAGTACTATGTTGTTAAAAATGATTGCACATATGTACGAAGTAGACCATAAGTAATAAATAAAACTAAATAAAAAATACGGTACCATTTTACCGTATTTTTTATAATAAATTATTAATAATTCGACCTTGAATCTAAAACACTTTTGGCTAACATAATAATCAAAACAAATATAAGTGCTAGCAAAATTACCACGAATGAGAATAAAATCAAAAAGTGTAAATCAAGCAATATTTCCAAAGTAACAAATGCACCCAAAATTATCGCAAAGGTAGCCACAATAAAATATATTGATTTGTTCCAAACAATTTTGTCGTACATCTGTTTTTTCTTTTTGTTATCAAAATATACAAAACTAAAATCTTTTGTGATTGATGAAAATAATCTAAGTTTGAATTTTGTAAGTTTCAAAACTTCCATTACTTCCGCTGAAATGTATTGCAATTTCGTAGAAGCATAACAATCTTTTGCGCCAAAAATAAGTTGTGTTAGTTTTGCATATACATTTCTTAACCAAGCGCCAAAAGTGTTGCTTTCTTCGCACTTAAAAAATATAGCTTTGCTTCCGTTCGCAATTCTTTGTTGCATATCTAAAATCATTTTTTCATCTAAATATGCGCTAGAATACAAGACCAAACTTTCTTCTACTGCTCCATTTTTTATATATAATTCTATTTGCTCATTCGGTGATTTTTTATAAATTGAAATCAATCTTTTCTGAACAAACTGGTCAGTTTTGTACATTTCATAATATTTGTCTTTTACAAAAAAACAAATTGATGCTTTTGGATAAGTCTTTTTTAGAATATCCAACTTGTCGCCGATTGAATCAATGCTATCTACAACAAAAAATATTTTCATAAAAATATTATACACAAAACATTATCAAACAACAATCTTTTTGTTATAAAAATTAAAATCATTTGTTTTAAAAATTTTTTTTTGCTATGCTGAAAATAGGAGTAGAATATGATAGACAAAAGTATTTTGCAAAAAGCATTAGCGGATGAATACTGCGTACCAGCATTTAATTTTACAAATTTTCAGATATTCAAAGCAATCATTACTACTTGTGAAAAACTAAAAAGTCCAGTTGTTTTGCAACTTAGTGAAGGTGCATTAAAAAATTTTGGTGATAACTTTGTTCAATGCTTTTTACCTGTTATAAAATCAACCTCTGTTCCTTGTGTATTACATCTTGACCACGGCAAAAGTTTTGATAGCATTAAACGTGCAATAGATTTGGGATTTGACAGTGTTATGATAGATGGTTCATGTTTGCCATTGAAAGATAATATCGAACTGACAAAACTAGTCTGCGAATATGCACATAAAAAAAATGTGATTGTCGAAGGCGAACTTGGTATGATTAAAGGCGACGATGACAATGCAAATTTTGGTGGCTCTGCATATACAAATCCTAACGATGCAAAACAATTTGTGAAAGAAACAAAAGTAGATAGTTTAGCAGTGGCAATGGGTACAAATCATGGTATGCAAAAATATATAAGCGAACCAAAACTTAGATTTGATATTTTAGAAGATATTCAAAATGAAATACCTAATATACCATTAGTTTTGCATGGCGCTTCATTAATTCAAAAAAAATATGTAGACATTATTAACAAAAACGGTGGAAAAATAGAAAAAGCGCTTGGCAATGACAAAATGTTTGTTGGTTTGCACAAGACTCATATATGCAAAGTCAATATGGATACAGATTTGAGATTGGCATACACTGCTGGCATACGCGAATATTTAGCAAGCAATTTGGATGCAATCGACCCACGTGATTATGACAAGAACGCAAACAAATACCTCGAAGAAGTAATCGCAGATAGAATAATAAATATATGCCATAGTGATAATAAATACTAAATATACAATAAAAAAACGGACTCAAATCCGTTTTTTATTGTCAGCACTCTAAATAATTTTTTATCGCATTCAAGGCATTTTTTTCTAACCTTGAAACTTGTGCTTGAGATATACCTATTGAATCGCTAACTTCCATTTGCGTTTTGCCTACGAAATAGCGAAGATTTAAAATTTGTTTTTCTCTTTCATCAAGGTTTTTTACTGCATCACGCAGGTCTGTCATGCGAGTCCATTTTTCTGCATAATTTTCTTCATCTGTCAAGTGATCCATCAATGATACTCTATCATCGCCATCTGTATATGCTGGTTCATCTAATGACAATGGATCAGAGATTGCATCTATAGCGTCTGCTACTTCACGCAAGGATATGTTCAAATCTTTTGCCACATCCTCCAAAGATACTTCGTCTTGCTTATCTTTTGAAAGTCTTTCTTTACTTTTCAAAACTTGATAAGCAGTATCTCTTATGCTTCTACTCACCCGCAAACTGCTGCCATCTCGCAAAAATCGCTTTATCTCTCCAATAATCATTGGAACTGCATAAGTTGAAAACCTGACATTTAAAGAAATATCAAAGTTGTCAATCGCTTTAATCAATCCCACACAACCTACTTGAAAAATGTCGTCTATATTTTCTTTTGCGTTCATGAAGCGCTGCGCAACAGAAAGAACCAATCGCATATTGCAAAAAATAAAGCTATCCTTTGCAATTTCGTCGCCTTCCTTGATTTTTCTTAAAAGAGCCTGAGATTCATCATTAGATAATTTGGGTAAAGTGGCAGTATTTATTCCACAAATACATATTCTGCGTGTCATAAAGCCTCCGTTTTTATTATTTCTATACATGAAAAAAATATACGAAAAAAAATGCTTTGACACTATGCTGACAAAATAAGTGTGAAAAATTTATTATTAGTATTTATTCTCGTTTGATAGTTGTTTTGATTTTCATATAATTTGCCTATGGTCGTTTATATAGAACAAGTGCTTGTCGACAACATTATAATTAATTATTTGCTTTTAACTTTGATAAACGCTGTATTCAAAAACGGCGCATCAAAAAAACGAATGTGGTTATCAAGCATTGTTTGTTCCGTGTTAAGTTTGGCATATCCATTTTTGACGTTTGATTGGATACTTGTCAATGCGTACAAATTATTTGTGGCCTTTGTAATGATAATGATTGCTTTCAAGGTACTTAAAAAAAAAATTGTTTTATACTTTTTTACCTTATTATCTTTTACCTACGTCCTTGGAGGCTTGGTAAATGCCTGTATTGAAAATGTGTTGATACAAAGCGGCATAATGTTTTATCAAAGCAAAGTACCATTCGGCGTAACAATTTTTATTTGCTATGTTTACGTTTTGATATTGAAAAAGTTAATAATAAGTCTTAGACAAAAAATAAAACAAAACAATTATGTTTACACATGCACACTTATCAATAACGAAAAGAAGATTACAACAAACTGTTTTTTAGATAGTGGAAATAACTTACTCGACGGCGCAACTAAAAAACCAATCAACATAATCAATGCCGATTTGCTTTTCAAAATTACCGAAATAAAAATTGAAGACCTTTTGACACAAAATTATTCATCTCTAAAAAATGCTCACCATTTGTCAGTTCAAACAGTTTCGGGTACTAGTAAAATATTAGTGTTTACAATAGATAAATTAGAACTAAAAGATGATAAGAAAGTAATCAATATAGAAGAACCTTTGCTTGGATTAACATACACAAAACTAAAAACGAAAACAAATTGTTCAATGCTGCTTAATGCACAAATATTATAGGAGTAATAATTATGAAATTATTTAATAAAATAAAAAATATTATAAATACAATTATTAATTTTTCATTTGAAGATATTTCAGATATTGTATTTTATATATTTTCAAATGAAGCTTTACCCGACCCGTTAAAAGATGATGATGAAAAAGAAATTTTACTTTTGCTTCACACAAGCAAACATGATTATGCAAAAGCAAAATTAATTGAACATAATTTACGCCTTGTTATGTACATAGCTAAAAAGTTTGAAAGTACGGGGTTAGAACTTGAAGACTTGGTATCCGTTGGAGTCATCGGTTTGATAAAAGCGGTGGACTCTTTTAAGATAGAAAAAAACATCAAGTTAGCAACCTATGCATCACGCTGTATAGAAAACGAAATATTGATGTATTTAAGAAAAGTAAGTAAGACAAAAAACGAAATAAGTATAGACGAGCCTTTAAGTTCGGACAGTGATGGGAATGAACTATTACTCTCAGATATATTGTCCAATCCACAAAGTAACACTTATGATACTGTTGAATTAAATAGTGAAAAAGAATTTTTAATGCATTCAATAGAAAAACTAAATGACAGAGAAAAAGTCATAATGAATATGCGCTTTGGTCTTGATGGAAAAAAAGAACTTACACAAAAACAAGTAGCAACAAAATTAAATATTTCTCAAAGTTACATTTCAAGGTTGGAAAAAAAGATTTTGAACAAACTGAAAATAAGTATGTCAAAATCTTAATATCTAAAATTAATCATTTATTCTAAATAATAATTAAAATATTAAATTAATTATAAAATAATATTTTTTAAATTTAAAAAATTAATAAAAATATAAAAAATAATATTAAAGTTGATATTATACCAATAAATATTTGAAATTTTATTTTTTCTTTATTTTTTGCATAATTATTTACTGTATTATCGTTGTATGTATTTTCTTCTTTAGCGTCCGAAAACTTTTGTTCTATAACAGAATCATTATTTTGTTCTACAATTATATTATCATCTTGTTCAGGTGTTATTTCTGGTTGCTGCACATTCGCACATTCTGTTTCAATTTTCTGCAAATTTTTGTATCGTAAAAATTGTAATATTTCATCGTAGGCAGAATTTATTTTAGCCATACTATTTCCAAAACTATTATTGTTCTCCATTGCTCTATCTGGATGATATTTTTTCAACAACGCATTGCGTTTTTGTTTTAGTGTTTTTTCATCAATGTTTATATCGACTTGAAACAAATCAAGTGCTTCATCTAATTTATCCATAAGTTCACCCATTTATACTAAAATTTTTTTTAAATATTGACCTGTATAACTGTTTTTTGATTTTGCAATTTCTTCCGGTGTTCCTGTTGCAACAATGTATCCGCCTTCGTCTCCACCCTCAGGTCCCAAATCCACAATATAGTCGGCACATTTAATCATATCCAAGTTGTGTTCAATCACTATAACTGTATTTCCACCACTAACAAAACGTTGCAAAATTGTTATAAGTTTTTGTATATCATAACTATGAAGCCCAGTAGTCGGTTCGTCCAAAATGTATACTGTTTTGCCAGTATTTCGTTTTTGCAATTCAGATGCCAATTTTAATCTTTGTGCTTCTCCACCGCTTAATGTCGGTGCTGATTGTCCTAGTTTTACATATCCCAAACCTACATCATATAGCGTTTGTAAACGAGATTTTATAGTAGTAATATTTTTGAAAAAATCTAATGCTTCTTCTATGGTCATTTCCAGCACATCATAAATGTTTTTGTTTTTATATTTTACTTGCAAAACTTCACGATTGTATCTTTTTCCTTTACACACTTCACAAGGAACATAAAGGTCAGGTAAAAAAAACATTTTGATTTTTTTCACTCCATCGCCTTGACATGCTTCGCATCGACCACCTTTTACATTAAAACTAAATCTACCTATTTCAAATCCTCTTTCTTTTGCGTCATTTGTGCTTGCGAACAATTCACGAATTTTAGTAAACAATCCAGTATAAGTTGCAGGATTGCTTCTCGGCGTGCGACCGATTGGACTTTGGTCGATAGAGATACAGTTGTCTATATCCTCCAAATTTAGCACTTTTGTGTCTTCAAAATTGCTTTCTTCTTTTATAGCGCTAGTAATTGCTGGATACAAAATATCATTAATAAGTGTACTTTTGCCGCTTCCACTTACGCCTGTTATGCAAGTAAATACTCCTTTTGGTATATTTACATCAATATTTTTTAAATTATGTTTGTGTGCATTTTTTATAGAGATAAAGCCTTGTTGTGTAACGCATCTACTTATAGGTGTTTCAATTTTGTACTCATGTGAAAGATATTTACCTGTTATAGATTTTTTGCTATTAATCAAATCTTGTACAGAGCCTTGTGCAACAATTTCCCCACCATGAACACCAGCAAGTGGTCCAATATCTACAATATGGTCAGCACTACGAATAGTATCTTCGTCATGTTCTACCACGATAAGTGTGTTGCCCATATCACGCAAGTTTTTCAAAGTTGCAATAAGTCTTTCATTATCTCTTTGGTGCAAACCAATACTTGGCTCATCCAAAATGTATAGCACACCAGTTAGTCCACTTCCTATTTGTGTAGCCAAACGAATTCTTTGTGATTCTCCTCCGCTCAGAGTTCCTGATTTTCTGGACAAACTCAAGTATTTTAAACCTACGTTTTGCAAAAAATTCAAACGAGCAAAAATTTCGTTTAATATAGGCTCAGCAATAGTATTGTGTGTTTTGTTCAGTTTTAAATTTTTTAAAAAATCATATAGCTTTTCAACAGACATTTCAGTCATATCAAATATGTTTGTATTTTCAACAGTAACGGACAGCGCCACTTCGTTAAGTCTTTTGCCATTACAAACAGGGCAAGTGGATTCAGACATTAATTTAAATATTTCTTCCTTGATAAAATCACTTGTAGTTTCATTAAACTTACGCAATAAATAAGGGATAACACCCTCAAATAAT
This sequence comes from Clostridia bacterium, assembly GCA_028704215.1. Taxonomy (GTDB): domain Bacteria; phylum Bacillota; class Clostridia; order Christensenellales; family UBA1242; genus STF1-107. The sequence continues at coordinate 2,670 of JAQVLJ010000012.1, read as the reverse complement.
TCTTGTGGGGAGTACAAGTAACTGTTAAAATTGTAATTTTTTGTGTATTTAAAATCCGGCTCTCCATACATAAGGACTTTTCTGACTTCCTCTGGCAGTTCTCTATATGGTACATTCAAACTAAATTTATATTTTTTTGCCAATTTTTCAAGCACTTTGTGACCGATGCCGGTATAGTCATTGTTCCAACCAGAGGCAATCATTGCACCTTCATTCAAAGTCAAGTTATCATTTTTTACAATAGCAGACTCGCCTATTTTGATTACATATCCTAATCCGCCACATTTTGGACAAGCACCCAAATGATTGTTAAAACTAAACAAATTTGGCTGTAAGTCAGGAATAGATATTCCACAGTCAGAGCAAGCATATTTAATACTATATAGTTTTTCTTCGTTTTCAGTCGAAATAATGACCAATCCATCTGCCAATTCAAGACATTTTTCTATGCTCTCAGTCAACCTTTTTTCTATGCCAGATTTGACAACTATTCTGTCCACTACTACATAAACATTATGTTTTTTATTTTTGTCCAATTCTATTTCATCTTCTAAAAGATGCTCTTCGCCGTCTACTTGCACACGAATGTAACCATCTTTTTTAAAGTCAGAAAAAAGTTTTTCAAAGCTGCCTTTTCTATCACGTACAACTGGTGCATTGATCCAAATCTTTGTGTTTTCGTTCAACAACAAAACACTGTCTACAATTTGGTCAATAGTTTGTGTGTCTATCACCTTGTGACAACTTGGACAATGAGGTATTCCAATTCTTGCATACAAAAGACGGATGTAATCATATATTTCAGTTATAGTTCCGACAGTACTTCTAGGGTTATTGTTTGTTGATTTTTGGTCAATGCTAATACTCGGACTCAAACCTGTAATACTCTCGACATCAGGTTTATTCAAATCCCCCAAAAATTGTCTTGCATAAGATGAAAGACTTTCTATGTACCTACGTTGACCTTCTGCAAAAATAGTATCAAAAGCAAGAGTGGATTTTCCACAACCACTAACACCAGAAAAAACTATCAATTTGTTCTTTGGTATTGTAATGTCAATATTTTTTAAGTTATTTTCTTTTGCACCTTTAATTACTATTTTGTCTAACATCTTTTCCCTCTTTTGTAAATATTTGTATCCATTTATTATAGATTTTAGACAAAAAAAAGTCAATACAATGTGTATTGACTTAGATATCTATTCTTTCACCCTTGTTTACGATTTCTTTGGATGAATTAATAATTTCTTGTAGCATTTTGTTAATTATATTATAGCAAACGTTTTCTGCACGATCAAAAATTTCATTTACTGTATTTTCATAATTTGAAAACACTTCACTCCTGTCTTTAAAAGATTCGACATCAATTCTTTCAAGTTCTGTCATATCGCCTTCATAACAAACATTCAATTCTTCAACATCGTCTAAAAATTCTTCAATCATTTTTTCGTGAGCAAACATCTCCAAAATCAAATCTTTTGTTTCACCTATTGGATAATAATTTTTGTCGATTGAAATATAGTTTACATCTTTTAAACTGAAAAATTTATATTGTTGGTCTTCGCTAGATTCAAAATCTATTTCACTTTCCTCGTAATATTTAATTTCTTCACTTTTCTTTAATTCATAAATGCTATGGTAATATTCCATAGGAAATTTTCTATACAAGTTTTCAATGCAACTTTCAAATAATTCTACATTTCTATTTAAAATAGTTAAGTTGCTAAAATTGTTATTCAGACGTTTTATCAGTCTTCTTGCATATAATTTTTTAAACATATAAGCCTCAATTAATTTATGCTCTTTGCATATTTTGGTTATCTAATAATTTTAATTGTTTGTATTCATCACGAATACCTATCAATGTTAAACATACTCTATTTTTGATACGATTTCCATTTTTTTGCCAAACTTCAAGATCTACTTTTTTTAAGCTATCTAACTTATTATTAAAATCTTTTGCCAAAGAAACGGCCTCAATCAATATTTCTTCGAAGTCAGCATTGTTATCATTTTCTTTTAAAACTCTCATTGTTTCTAAACAATTATCAATTTGTTGACTTATCTGCCACATTTTTTTCATACAACTCTTTGCAACATGTTCGTCGTAAATTGCCATTATGTAATTCTTCATAAGCAAAAATCTCCTTATCAGTTTATAACATACAATCGCCACCATGTCAATACTGATAATTGTTTTTTTTATTCAATGAATTGAATATTATTTCATCTTTTTTAAACTTATTTTTAAATTGGTTATTTCTTCTCTCAATTCTATTGCTTTTTCAAAATCAAGCTGTCCGACAGCCACATTCATCATGGCTTTCAATTTTTCGATATTATCTATCACATCGCTCTTCGTTTTGAATTTTTGTTCTGCAGCAACACTGATTTTTAAAGTATCAATTATGTCTTTTTTGATGCTAATTGGAGTCTTTTTGTTAATGGTATTATACTCAAACTGCAATTTTCGTCTTCTATTGGTTTCATTGATTGCCCTTTGCATAGAATTGGTCATTTTGTCAGCGTACATTAAAACTTTCGAATCCTTATTACGTGCTGCACGTCCGATAGTTTGAGTCAAAGAAGTTTCTCTACGCAAAAAACCTTCTTTGTCCGCATCAAGTATTGCCACAAGCATCACTTCAGGTAGATCCAAGCCTTCTCTAA
>JAQVLJ010000068.1 GCA_028704215.1 Clostridia bacterium | reverse complement strand
AATAGACATACGTCCCTTATATTAGATATTCCAGTGATATACATTATAAGTCTTTCAAAACCTAATCCATAACCAGAATGAACACAAGTGCCATATCTTCTCAGATTCAAATATGCTTCGTATTCTTTTTCATCTAGTCCGCAGTCTTTGATACGTTGTTTTAGCAATTCATAGTTTTCTTCTCTTTGGCTACCACCCATCAATTCTCCAATACCAGGAACCAACAAATCAACCGCAGCAACAGTCTTGTTGTCTTCGTTCAATTTCATGTAAAATGCTTTAATTTCTTTTGGATAATTCATCAAAAACACGGGTTTTTTATAAACAGTTTCCGTCAAATATCTTTCGTGCTCTGACTGCAAATCCACGCCCCAATAAACAGGATATTCAAATTTATCTTTAACCTTTTCAAGTATTGTAATAGCCTCTGTATAATCCAGTCGTACAAAATCATTTTTTATGATACTATTCAGTCTTTTTGTCAAATCATTATCAACAAATTTGTTTAAGAATTCTATTTCATCTTTGCATCGTTCAAGAATGCCACTGACTACGTATTTTAGCATTTTCTCCTCATTGTCCATAAGCCCATTAATATCAGTAAAACACATTTCAGGCTCCATCATCCAAAATTCTGCTGCATGACGAGCTGTATTGGATTTTTCTGCTCTAAATGTAGGGCCAAAAGTATAAGTATTTTTGAATGCATGAGTAAAACATTCTTCATTTAACTGACCAGATACGGTCAAAAATGTTTTTTTGCCGAAAAAGTCTTTTGTGTAGTCAATTTTTTCGTTTTTGCCCAACTTGTCCAATTCAAGCGTAGTTACTTGGAACATTGCACCTGCGCCTTCACAATCACTACTGGTAATAAGTGGTGTGTTAAGATACACAAAATCATTTTCATTAAAAAATTGGTGTATCAAAAAAGCAGCAGTCGAACGTACTCTAAAAACTGCATTAAAAGTATTTGTACGAGCACGCAAATATGCATTTTCACGTAAAAACTCGAAAGAATGTCGTTTCTTTTGCAAAGGATAATCTGTTGCACATTCTCCTACTATTTCCACACTTGTTGCGTTGATTTCGAACGGTTGTTGATTGCTTGGAGTAATAACAACATTGCCTTGAATTGTAAAAGAAGCACCGACATTTTGTTTGATTATTTCGTCAAAATTAACTAAATTTTCTTTTTGAAGTACAATTTGTACACTTTTAAAAAATCCATCATTTAACTCTACAAATCCAATGTTTTTGCTATCTCTAATTGTCTTTGCCCAACCACTTATTTGAACTTTTTTGTTATCAAGGTACTGATAGTGACTGTACAAATATTTTGAACTGGTGTCTTTCATAACTACTCCTTAATATCTATTTTTATACTTACATCTTTTAGTTGGTGAGGGAAAACCTCATTTGGTGCATTCATCAGCAAATCTTGTGCGTTTTTGTTGAATGGAAATGCTATAACATCTCTAATTATGTTTACTTTACATAAAAACATTACTACTCTATCAAATCCAAAAGCCAAACCAGCATGTGGTGGTGCACCATAATGGAATGCGTTGTACAGTGCAGGGAATTTGTTTTCTACAACTTCGTTGCTATAACCAGCGATTTCAAATGCTTTTTTCATAACATCTGGCTCATGGTTTCTAACGGCACCACTTGCCATCTCTACACCATTAAGCACTACGTCATATTGGTATGCTTTTATGTCCAAAGGCTCTTTGTTTAACAAAGATTCCATGCCACCTTGAGGCATTGAAAATGGATTGTGTGAGAATGCAACACAATTATTCACTTCATCCCATTCATAGAACGGAAAGTCTACTATCCAGCAAAAGTGAAATTTATTTTTGTTGATAAGTCCCAGCTCTTCACCCAATTTATTTCGTAACAAACCTGCATATTTTATGGCTAAGTTGTTTTTATCAGAAATAATAAAAATTGCGTCGTTTGCTTTTGCATTAGTAACTTTTTTTATCTCTACGAGTTCTTTTTCACTCAAAAATTTTGCAACAGAACCCGTAATACTGTCATCTTCTGCTACTTTTAGATATGCCAAGCCTTTTGCTTCATTCGCTTTCATAAAAGTTTCAAGACTATCAAACCATTTTCGTGATTTTTCAGCGGTGTTTACACAAATTGCCTTTACAGTTTTGCCTTTAAATATATTGCAATCTGTGTTTTTTAGCAATTCAGTGATATCTTTTACAATCAGAGGATTACGCAAATCAGGTTTGTCTGAACAATATTTGTCCATTGCCACATTGTATGGTATTCTTTCAAAAGGTGGCGGAGTTATTTCGCAATCACTATGTTGTTTAAATGTGTTATACAAAACAGTTTCGACTACTCTAAATACATCTTCTTGTGTCGCAAAACTCATCTCCATATCCATCTGGTAAAACTCGCCTGGACTTCTATCAGCACGCGCATCTTCATCTCTAAAACAAGGTGCTATCTGAAAGTATTTGTCAAAGCCAGAAGTCATCAATAATTGTTTAAATTGTTGTGGAGATTGGGGTAATGCATAAAATTTACCACGGTTGAGTCTACTAGGCACCAAGAAATCACGTGCACCCTCTGGAGAAGAAGAAGTCAAAATTGGCGTCTGAACTTCCGTAAATCCCATATCATTCATTTCGTTACGTACAAAACGAAGAAGTTTTGAACGCAAAACGATTTTTTCATGCAATTCAGGGTTTCTGAGATCCAAAAACCTATATTTTAATCGCAGTTCTTCGTTTACACTTCCACAATCTGATACTTCAAATGGCAAAACAGGTAACGATTTGCCCAAAATATCAAGTTTTGTTACTTCTATCTCAATTCTGCCGGTTGGCATTTTGTCGTTAACGTTACTACGTGGGATAACAGTTCCTTCTGCTCGAATTACCGTTTCTTTGTTTACTCCACTCAAAAAATCAGGGTTAGAAACAACCAATTGCAACAAGCCATAATGGTCTCTCAAATCCACAAATGTAATGCTGCCCAAATTTCTAATAGTCGCCACCCAGCCCGACACTATAACTTTCTTTCCGATGTCGCCTTCTCTTAATTCTCCGCAACTGTGCGTTCTGTATTCATTAACCACTACTTGACTCATAAAAACTCCTCTACGTCCCTATATGATAGCAAAATCGCATAATAATTGCAACATTATTATTTTGTTTTTGCAAATAAAAATAAAAAAGCGTTCATTAATGAACGCTTGTTTTTTTTGAATAGATTATTATCTTCTTCCGAAGTTTTTGTTACGTTTGTAAGCTTTTCTGCAGTCTATGCATCTTTTAGGGTCATTTTCAAAACCTTTTTCAGCATAAAACTCTTGTTCAGAAACAGTAAATAAAAATTCTTTACCGCAATCTACACAAATAATTTTCTTGTCTTCCATATACTCTCCTTTATTATTTTGCCGATGTTTGTTTGAATGCTTTTTATTAAAGAATAATATAAGGAATTAAAAACATAATCGGTGGTACTCTTTTATAAATACCTTGTACATATTATATCATTAATATTCATTTGTCAATGATTTTGAAAAAATAAATTTCTATTAATGCAATCATTATTGACAATAAGTTAAATTTAGGTATAATAATTATATGTCAAACAACAAAAAAAAATTTGAAAACAATTTGTTTGAACAATTTAAAAAAAAGTTGAAAGAGAACAACAAAAGGTTTGTAAATGTTGTTCCAAAGTGTTTGATTGCCATAATGTTTTGTTTAGGTGGAAAACAAGTATATCAAGATTATAAGAATACACATGCTTTACCTTACAATGATGGACAGGAAACACCAGTAGTTGATGAAAATATAACAGAAGAAGAACTGGCTATGGCTGTCAGTGTATACAAAAATTTGATTAATAAATTAATTCAAGACGCTGCAAAACTGCAAGTAAACGTCTATGAAGATAGTTATATAAAATTTTTGTTATACGATGAAATGACTTCAACTGTTGATATCGTTTTGGAAAATGACAACAACAATTACACACATTTTAAATATTTAAGTAAAGACACAAAATTTAGAGAAGGCAGTTTA
>JAQVLJ010000011.1 GCA_028704215.1 Clostridia bacterium | reverse complement strand
GTTATGCAACGGGCTCTGTTACATCAAAAAATATCTTGGGTGGCTTGGTTGGACACGTTGACAAAGCATTGGTTCAAGCATGTTGGACGAATGGAACCGTTACTTTGGCATCAGCATCGGGTTCAAGCAACAATGTTGGTGGTTTGATAGGGCTAATGACTGCAGCAAATAATGCTGGTAGTATCCGTGAGTGCTATTCTATGGCAACTGTAAATCTTTCTAATACTGAATTTACAGTACAGAAAGGTATATTACTTGGTAAAATTGTTGGCAATAACGGCAAGCAAACTGTTATGGGTTTGTATTATAGTGATGATACTGTTACAAATGAGTCCACTGCAATAGGTAATTGCGACGCTAGTATCTTTACAATTCCTTATGGAGTAAATAATGAAACTGTTGCAAACTTAAAAAATAAAGACACTTATATATTCTATCAACTAGATAATGCTGATACAGAAAACTGGAACTTCGATACTTGTTGGTTTATTCAACCATTTAGTGCTCCAGAAATTATGTTTACTACAAAAGTTATACCTGCAATAAAAGAAAGCATAAACTTGGAAGATACAACAATAAAAGCAATTACAACCAAAGAACAATTACTTTCTGAAATTGCCACTGCTGATGCTGATACCGTTTTGGTTTTGAAAAACGATATTGATTTTGGTGGAGAAGCATTGACACCATTAGACAATTTTTCATCCAATTTGAGAGCTGATGCTACTGATGACGGCTATTATGGAATAAGAAACTTTACAATTACTACAAATCATACAAATGTTGGTTTCTTTGCTTCAATAGAAAACGCCAATATCTTTAATATAGAATTTTCTCAAATTAACGTAACGGGTAATGGCGAAAACGTCGGCGCTATAGCTGGATTGTGTAAAAATTCTAAAATTCAGAATGTAAATATATTTAATGTTAATTGCAATTTAAACACTAACGCCACTACTATAAACGTTGGCGGAGCATTTGGTACAGTAATTGATTCATCAATTTCTGGAATAAGTATGGTGGATATCAAAGTAGACAATAGAAACGACAATAGCGTTACCAATCTTGCCCATAGAAGTGGTGGTTTTGCTGGAAATACCAGTTTTTCACAAATTAGTTCTTGTACTATGTCTGGAATAGAACTTAAAGGATACGCTTTGTTGGGCGGTTTGACAGGCAAAACTTCTTCTTGTATCATTGATAATGTAACGATAGATATAGGTGGCATGACTGAAACAGGTCGATTCACCGAGATTCATGCTTATGGAAAAGGCTCAGAAGTTTATGTTGGCGGTCTAGTAGGATTTAATAATGGAGATATCAAAAACTCTGAAGTAAGTACTAGCATTCTTGTTTCTTCTTCTGAACAAAAAAGATTATGTGTTGGCGGTATCGCTGGTTACAACCTTGGAAATATTACTAATACTAGTACAAATGAAACTATAGACAATATTGTAGTAGAAGGTGAAAAAGGTACTGCATATGTAGGCGGAATTGTTGGATACAATTACAGCTCATCTTTAAACGAACTTGCCACTATCAACAAATGTAATAACAAAATTGACTTGAGAGGACAGATTGTTCCTCAAAGCACTTATACAAGTATTGAGTTAGCTTCATATGTTGGTGGTTTAGCAGGATTTAATAGTGGTTTGATTTCTAATGGTTATAATATTGCCAACATCACAGGATTGTATGCAGGTGGTTTGGTGGCAAAAAATTTGGCAAATGTAAGATTGTGTTACAGTTCTGGTATAAGTCCAAATGCTGATACGGCATACAAACCAGATAGTCTGACTCGAAATGATATTAAAGGTGCCTTTGTTGGCGGACTTGTAGCACAGATGACTTCAGGTGTCGTTGAAGATTGTTTTGTAGCAAGTAATCTTATGGGATGGAGTAATACTTCGTTATTGATTGTAAACATCAATGTGATGATGAATGGAAGTTTGAAAGGTGGTTTGGTAAGCAGTTTTAGAGGAAGTGAACAGAATTATGGAATAATAAAAAATTGTGTTTCAGCCTGTTCTTTTGATACAGTTGGTGAAAACTTGATTGCTGGTGAAAGAGATTTGATGTATTCTTCATTATCAAAAAAGGCAGAACGAATTACTGGTACTATCACAAACTGTATTTTAGATTATACATTTGGTGCTAATGCAAACAAACAATCAGAAGGCATTTCAATTCTTGGAATAAATACAGGAATCAAAGGATATACCTTATCAAAATCTTCGTTCAAAGTAGTAAGCACAGCAGAAATGTTGTTGCGTGACAATTATAGCACTTTCAATTCATCTTGGTCGCTTACCAATTTGACGAAATACCCAGTATTAAATTTTGAAAGTTAACAAAAATACATAAACTGCACCAATTAAAAAAGTGCAGTTTTTTTTGTTTTTAATAAATTTGTTAAAAAACATTTTAAAAAATATTATAAAATATTTGATTTTTTTAAAAAAACATTACTATTTTGTTTGATTTTTTTTAAAAATATCTTTATTATATATATAACCAATGAAAAAAGGTAATATGTAAAAGGATGGTGGACTTAATTGAATATCACAGATATCAGAATCAAGTTGGTAACCAAAACAGATAGTAAACTAAAAGCTATCGCCTCTTTTACAATAGATGATGCATTTGTTGTGCATGATATTAAAGTAATTGATGGTAACAATGGTTGTTTTATTGCAATGCCTTCTAGACAGGCGCCAGACGGTGAATACAAAGACATAGTACATCCGTTGAATACTGAAACTAGAGAAATGATTAGCTCAATGATTCTAGCAGAGTTCGAAAAAGCAAAAAATTTATAATACTTATTTTACATACACTTTAAGAAGCATTTTTTTAAGATGATTATTTTTCATCTTTTTTTTGTCAGAATTAAGGGATTATTCATATAATGGATTATGAATATTTATTCAGAAGATGGTTGTGACAAATTAATCAAAATACATAACAACAAAATTGTTTTAGATAATGCAAAGAAAATTCATTTTATTGGAATAGGGGGTGTAAGTATGCACTCCTTGGCTTTGTATATGTCAAAATTGGGAAAAGAAGTGTCAGGAAGCGACCACCAATTAAATGAGTATACAAAAGTATTGCAATCAAACAACATACATTTTTTTTCAAAACACAATACAAAAAACGTCAAAGATGTAGATGTGATAATCAAAAATGGCGCCATTCCGTCAAACAACAAAGAATTGAAATACGCTCAAAAACACAATATTCCCATACTGGATAGGTCAGAATTATTACAATATATTAGCACGCATTTTAAATGCGTCATAGCGATAGCAGGTACCCATGGTAAAAGTTCTACTTGTGCCATGCTATATAAAATACTTAGCACTTTTAACAAAAATACATCGTGCCATATCGGTGGAAACGTAGAAAATGCACGGTTTGAGTATGGTGACGATTATTTAGTAATTGAAGCATGTGAATATAATAAATCATTTTTAAATCTAACTTATGACATTGCGGTGGTTACGAACGTTGAACGTGATCATATAGAGTGTTATGGCAGTTTTACAAAACTGAAAAAAGCGTTTGAAGTTTTTTTAAATAATGCAAAAAGCAAAGTAGTCTTTTATAGCCGAAATACTCGATATTTAAAATACAATGAAGCTTCTTTTGTTGCGGAAGATATTCCCGTTGCAAGAATAAGTAACATAAAAGATGAAACACAGCATTTTTCATGTTTGTATAATGGACAAAAACAGTTGTTTAAAATGTCTGTATTCGGTTTACATAATGTCAAAAATGCTTTGTTGGCAATCAAAGTATCGGAAATGTTGAATGTACCTGTTGATATTGTTAGACTTGCGTTGCAAGACTTCAAAGCTGTGGGGCGTAGATGTGAGATAATTTGTCAGTATAATGATAATATTGTTTTGAACGACTATGCTCACCATCCGACCGAAATACACTGTTGTTTGCAAGCATTGAAGACTCGTTACAAAATGCCAATATTATGTATATTCCAGCCTCATACATATTCCCGTACAAAATTACTTTTAAAGCAATTTCTAAAAGTATTGAAAGAAGCAGATGATTTGATAATTTTTAAAGAATATCCTGCAAGAGAAAGTAAACAAATGGGCTTTTCAGCAAAATATCTTTACAAAATAATCAAATCACAGAAAACAAATGTCAAATATTGTTCAAACAAATTCGATTTAAAAAATAAAATACTAAAATATGAATATTGTAAAAGTATCATTGCTTACATTGGTGCAGGGGATATTGAAAATATAGGTAAAAATGTAATAAAAAAGATACAAAAAAACATAGTTTTATGACCACATTTGGTAAATATTTTAGACACCAAATCAGTTGCGTTCTGTCAAATTTGTTTGTTATACTATATAATGTATAGTTCATAAGTAGGATTATGCCCAAACGAATTTTTTTGAGGACAGCACGTGGTTACATTTAGAAAACATTTTTTATTAAAACTTATTATATTTTGGATTGTTTCAATGATATTGATGGTTTTTTTGGGTTTCTATACATATGCTTGGTTTAGCGATAGTAAGTCTTCTGGTCCTAGCACTATTACACTTGGAAAAGTCCAGATGAAAATAGATGGCGAGGCAAATGATTCTTCTGTGGCTTATGAGATACCTTTTTCATCTACCACAGGCTTGCTTCCTCATGATCCTTTCTTTGCCACTGACGTTACAGTGGACAAGACTGCGGATAGTGTAAATTGTTTTTTGAGAATATACATAATGTTTAGTACAGAGGAAACTGCTGTGCAAAATTATGTTACCATTTTTAATGGTGCCATAGATGATTTTTTTACTAATTATTCTACCACTTATTACAAATTTGTAAAGTCGGGAAATTATTATTATTTGACAGACGCCGTCGGTATTCCACTTGCCTTGGGTGATGAAAATATACCAACTGGTGTAGTGGCGTTGGATTGTGAAAGTGATTATTTGCGATTGCCATCAGATATGGAACAAAATGAAGACTATGCTCAATATGCAAAGGACATTGTACTCAATATTACTTTTCAAGTAGTACAAAGCGAATGGATTGAAGTTGAGCCACTAACTGTGACCAATCTTGATTTGTTTATGGACGGAGTATTTTTATAAAAATAGGTAAAAGGTTAAGTCGTGATTTTTAATTTTTTATAAAAACGGTTGACAGACCATGTTTTTTAAGTTATAATCACGCCGACTAGTGAGGTTAATTATGAAGAAAAATATACACCCAGATTATCATGAAGCAACTTTTGTATGTGCTTGTGGAGCAACATTTAAGGGTAAGACTTGTCAAAAGGGCAAGGACATTAAATTGGACGTTTGTAACAAATGTCACCCTTTCTTTACTGGACAGCAAAAACTTGTAGATACAAGCGGTCGTGTTGATAGATTTATGAAAAAACACAATTTAGAAAATAAATAGCGTTTCTAAACACATCTTTTTGCAATTATATTTTGAGCGATTAGATGTGTTTTTTATTTGATTTTATGAAAATTTTTGAGATAAAAAAAGTAATTTATAGTATTTTGGACAAATTCGACATTGAGCATATTGATGGCGATTATATTATATGTGAAGTTTTGGATTGCAAACTTGGTGAATTAAGATTTATACAAGATGTTAGCAAAAAGCAGTTCAAATCAATGTTACATGCCACAAAAAAAAGAGCAAAAGGAATACCTGTTCAAAAAATATTTAACAAAGCATATTTCTATGGACTATCATTTTTTGTTGACAAAAAAGTATTGTGTCCTCGTGCTGACAGCGAAATATTAGTTGAAACGGCTATCAAAATTGTAAAGCCAAAGCAAAAAGTTTTAGATTTGTGTACTGGTAGTGGAGCGTTGGCGATCGCCTTAAAGACGAATACCAAAGTGGATGTTTATGCAAGTGATATTGATAGGCACGCTTTAAAAATTGCAAAGAAAAATTCAATTTTGAATGATGTTGATATTAAGTTGATTAAATCCGATTTGTTTAGCAACATCGATACAACTTTTGATTTAATTGTATCTAATCCACCATACATAAAAACCGCTGACATAATTCAATTAGACAAAAAAGTTCGTTGTTATGACCCTATAATTGCATTGGATGGTGGTAAAGATGGATTATTTTACTACAAAAAAATTATACCATTAGCAAGAAAGCATTTGGTTACAACGGGTAAGTTGATACTTGAAATAGGATATGACCAAGCGGAATTAGTAACAAAAATTTTGGAAGAAAACAAATACAAAAATATAAAAGTCATCAAAGACTATGGTGGCAACGATAGAGTAATTTATTCAGAGGTATAAGGAAGGACAATATGTTTGAAAAGTTAGAGTTAATGAAACAAAAATTTAATGATTTGACACAAAAAATTTCTGATCCTGCTATTATTTCAAATAATTCAGAATGGAAAAAATATACAAAAGAGCATAGCGACTTGAAACCAATCATTGAAGAATATGAGCAATATATGAAACGCAAAAAATCAATAGATGACAATTTGTTACTTTTGGAACGAGAAAAAGACGCTGAGATGCGTGAAATGATAAAAGAGGACACTCAATCTCTTAAAGATGAGTTGAAAGAAAGTGAAGAACAATTAAAGATTTTGCTTTTACCAAAAGATGAAAATGATACAAAAAATGTCATTTTGGAAATACGAGGCGGAGCAGGTGGTGATGAATCTGCACTTTTTGCGCATAGTCTTTTGAGAATGTATACCATGTATGCCGAGGGACACAAATTTAAGCTGGAAATCATTGATGCAATTGAAACGGAACTTGGAGGACTGAAAGAATGCACTGCTATGATAAAAGGCAAAAATGCTTTTGCTACTTTCAAATATGAAAGCGGAGTGCATAGAGTTCAACGTGTGCCAGAGACAGAATCACAGGGTCGAATTCATACATCTACTGCAACAGTAGCTGTGTTGCCAGAAATGGATGAAGTCGAAGTAGATATTGATCCAAAAGATTTGCGTATAGATTTGTACAGAAGTAGTGGTGCTGGCGGACAGCATGTAAACAAAACAGAATCTGCAATACGATTGACACACCTACCTACTGGTATAGTTGTAGCATGCCAAGATGAGAGAAGTCAGGTACAAAACAAAGAGAAGGCTTTTATTACTTTGCGTGCAAAACTGTATGACTATTATCAGCAACAAAAAGACGCAGAATACAAGCAAAACAGAAAAAGTCAAGTAGGTACTGGCGACAGAAGTGAAAGAATTAGAACATACAATTATCCACAGGGTAGGGTGACGGATCATAGAATAGGATTTACCTTGTATAGTTTAGAAAATTTTATGAATGGCGATTGCGACGAAATGTTTACCGCATTAAAAATTGCTGATCAACAAAAGAAATTGACAGAAAACTAATTTTTTATACTTATTAAAAATATCAACGATTTATATTTTTCGTTGATTTTTTTTATATACTGTGCTAAAATACAGGTGTATGAATAATGAAAAGTTTTATAAAAGAGTAGACAGTGATAGTGGTTTGATTAAAGATGAAATAGAAAAAAACCATTTTGTTGTCTTGCAAAAAGAACAAGTCATAAGAAATATGTTACTTGGCGAGTATGATGATAAGGGAACCTATATTATCAAATCTGAGATAGTAGATGAACTTATCAACATGCCAAAATACTTTGTTGAAGAGTATGAAAGATTACACCTCATTAAAGGCGCATACAAAGCGGACAAAAATTTTTATTACTCAGTAATATTTGACGAAAGTGGGGCATCGCTTAATTTACTTGAAAAAATAAATTTCGGTAGCAACTTAAAACCAGAATTGGCAAGTTTTTCAAATATTATTACTACTAAACTTGCACATTTTGAGATACAAAGCCCACGTGAAAATATTGATGAAATATACCAACATTTTAATATTAGTAAAAAACCAGCAGACAAGATAAAAGATTTTTCTGAGCTTACAGATGAAGAAAGGGGAAAACTTCTTAATTTGCTTTACAAAGTTAAGTACAATTATGCTAGGAATACTTTGTGGCTTAAAAAAGAAAAAGAAAGAGAGATTAGCGAAGCAGAGTACTTTAATTCAGTTGTAGAAAAATTGTACGACTTAAAGAACTTTGGATTATCTGTGTTGCTAGATTTAGACAAAGAGTTCATTACAAAAAAAGATTTGATAAAATTCGAAAACTTGTTTTTCTTTTTGTCAATCAATGATATGCTCAATGCATTTTTGCAAAAAAATAACAATAAAAATAATGAACAAGACTATGCAGAATTTTTACAATTTTTTAAGGATATCCAACAAAAGTACATCGAAGAAAAAATCAAACAACTTGATATTACTATTGATGACGAAGAATTAAACAAAACCTATGCTGAATTAAAATACGATAACTTATTTAATAGGCAATTGTTGAAAGATAAGAAAAAATTGGCAGAGTTTGCTAACTTGCTTGCAATGAACAAATATTTTAAAAAACTAGAAGATAGGGGAATCGATTTGTTCGGCAAATCCAAGAAGACAAATATAAATCAAACAGCAACAAAACCTTTGTCTAAGTTAATCAATAAATCAAAATCTGCCGATAAGAATAAGACAAAAAAAGTAGATAAAAAGGCCGTTCTTGCAAAAACTGCAAAAAAGCCAGACTATCTAATCGAGAAATTGCAAAAATTTAGTTATAGCAAATCCGAAAAGTCTAAATCAGAGACTAGGGTAGAAAATAGATTGGGTAGCAAATTGCTTAACTCTTTAATTAATGTAAAAATTAAAGAAAATATACTTGCTCCTACTATAACGTCGCCAAAGCCTGAAATAGACAAAACGAATTTGGAACAAAAAGCTCCTGAATTAAAAGTTGTTAAAGACATTACAAATACAGACGGCTTTTAGGAAATGAAATGTTATAAAAAAAAGAGTTGATTTCAACTCTTTTTTTCACGTATGTTAATATGCTATGTATTCCTTTTTTACGCCATAAGCATCTATATTCACGTCATCCATTTCCTCAATTAAAATCTGAGTTATTCGTGTTATCGCATTTGAATTGTTTTCCCTACAGAAATTTGTCAAATCTCTATAAAAGGTATCCCAGTTAACCAAATATGCAGGATTAGGATTTAGTCTATATGCATAATAAACCTTTTTTCCATGTTCAGGCTCAGATGGGTCGTTGTATTTGCTCTGAGTAATAGCATTTTGAAAGGCATCGTCAAAATTTTTTATCAAAGATGGATATTCATTAAATAAATTTTCAACATTTTTGAAAAAAATATTTGTTTTTTCTTTTTCTGCTGAAGTATTAAAAGATAAATTTGTATTTCGTTTGTATAAATATCTATAATGTTCCTTCATAAAATTCTCCCTACAACTTTCTTTACAAAACAATAATATCACATACTACTTTTTTTGTAAATACCTTTGCATAACTTTCTGCTTAATTTTTCCTTATATTATATTTATAAAAAAAACAAAAAATTGTTAAAAAAGCATTGACAAACATTTTTTATTATTGTAAGATTAATCGGTTACTGATGTGGGAAGAAGTACGAGGTTGCGTATAAGTCGTATGACCAAAGACGGTAATTCGTACTGACCAAATGCTTTTTTAAGCGGGCCTGTAAAAGTAATTTTATTTTTATACAGTAGCACTGAACACACGGGTACGTGGAAGTTTAATAGGCCTAAAAAACAAAAAGGAGAAAACATGTCAACACAAAAAATCAGAATTAAACTAAAATCATTTGACCACAGTTTGATTGACTCGGTCGTGTCTAGAATTGTAGACACTGCTACAAAAGCAGGATGCAAAATTTCTGGACCTATACCTCTACCAACTGAAAAAGAGGTTATCACTGTCATTCGTGCTCCACACAAATATAAAGATAGTCGTGAGCAGTTTGAAAC
Source organism: Clostridia bacterium (assembly GCA_028704215.1). Taxonomy (GTDB): domain Bacteria; phylum Bacillota; class Clostridia; order Christensenellales; family UBA1242; genus STF1-107. Next base: position 6,370 of record JAQVLJ010000011.1, on the reverse strand, counting down.
AAGAACACACAAAAGAGTAATTGATGTTTACGCACCTACAACAAAGGCTGTGGACACTCTTCTAAAGATGAGTTTGCCTGCCGGCGTAGATATTGACATTAAGTTATAGGAGGCATTATGAAAAAAGCGATATTAGGCAAAAAGCTTGGAATGACACAAGTCTTTAATTCAAAAGGCATTGTATCTCCAGTTACAGTAGTTGAAGCAGGCCCTTGCTTTGTGACACAAATCAAAACTGTGGACAAAGACGGCTATGATGCTATCCAAGTTGCTTTTGGTGATGTAAAAGAAAACCAAATCAACAAAGCGATTGCTGGTACTTTTAAAAAGTCTGGCGTTGAACCAAAAAAAGTATTGAAAGAATTTAGACTAGAGGACATCTCTGATATTGAAATAGGTCAAACATTAACTTGTGATATCTTCGCTGAGGGTGAAAAAGTTGACGTTTCAGGCGTTTCTAAAGGACATGGTTTTACTGGCGTAATCAAACGTTGGAACAATCACAGATTAAAAATGACTCACGGTACCGGCCCTGTTCATAGAGAGGTTGGTTCTATGGGTTCTAACTCTACTCCAAGCAGAGTATTCAAAAATAAAAAAATGCCTGGTCAATACGGTAATGAAAATGTTACAGTTCAAAACTTATCAGTCGTACGTGTCGATGGTGCAAGAAATCTTATTTTGATTAAGGGTGCAATCCCTGGTCCAAACAAAAGTATTGTGCTAATCAAGTCGGCTGTGAAGGCGTAAAAAGGAGTTCATAATGGCTAAATTAAAAATATACAATATGGCTCACGAAATCGTTGGCGATGTAGAATTAGATGACAACGTATTTTGTGCGGAATATAATGAACCACTTATTCATCAAGTGGTTGTGGCACTTCAAAACAACGCACGTCAAGGTACAAAAAGCACATTGACACGTAGCGAAGTTAGGGGACACGCAAAGAAACCATGGCGTCAAAAAGGTACTGGCCGAGCTAGACATGGATCTACAAAAGGTCCACAGTGGACAGGCGGCGGAGTAGTATTTGCTCCAAAACCACGTGATTTCTCTCAAAAAATTAATAAGATAATGAGAGATCAAGCATTTGCTAGTGCTTTGAGCAAAAAATTCGAACAAAACGAAGTTGTACTTCTTGACAAAATTGATATCGCTCAACCAAAAACAAAAGTTATTACGGAAATGTTAGAAAAGTTTGGTTTGGACAAACGTACAATTATTGTTACTGCTGAAAACGATACTAATGTTTTCAAAAGCGCAAGCAACATTGAAAAAGTTACTGTCACAGAAGCAATGATTATGAACGTCTTGGACGTTGTAAAGAATACATTTATCGTATTTACTGTTGACGCTATTAAAAAAATTGAGGAGGCGTACGTATAATGACAGCACATGATATTATTAAAAGACCAGTTTTGACTGAAAAAGCATACGCTGGTATCCAAAACAAAATTTACACATTTGAAGTTGAAATTAGTGCCAACAAAATCCAAATCAAAAATGCAGTAGAAGAAATATTCGGCGTTCAAGTGGACAGAGTGAATACTATACGAGTAAAAGGCAAGACAAAAACTCGAAATACCAAAGGTGGAAAAGTTACTGGAAAAACTAATGATTATAAAAAAGCAGTTGTTTTCCTAAACGAAAAATCAAAAGGTATAGAGTTTTTTGAAAGTCTGTCTTAAAAGGAGATAAGCAATGGCTATTAAACAAAGAAAACCGCTTTCAAGTGGACAAAGATTTGCCAGTTATACAAATTATGGCGAAGTTTTGACTCCAAAAGCAGAAACACCAAAATCTTTGATTGTTACTAACAAAAAAACCGGTGGTAGAAATAATGCTGGTAAAATAACAGTTCGTCATATTGGTGGCGGTAATAAAACTAAATATAGGATTATAGACTTTAAGCGCGATAAAGATGGCATTCCTGCACGTGTAGATAGTTTGCAATACGATCCCAATCGTTCAGCATTTATAGCACTTTTGGTATATGCTGATGGCGAAAAGAGATACATCCTTGCACCAAACACACTTAATGTTGGCGATGCAGTTATGTCTGGTGAAAACGCAGAAATCAAAGCAGGTAATTCATTACCTATGAACAATATGCCTTTGGGTATCAAAATTCATAATATTGAATTGACTCCTGGTAAGGGCGGACAATTAGTGCGTTCTGCTGGCTTATCAGCTCAATTGATGGCAAAAGAAGGAAGCTACGTTACAGTACGTTTACCATCAGGCGAAATGAGAAAAGTATTGGCAAAATGCCGTGCTACAGTTGGCGAAGTTGGTAATTCAGAGCATGAAATTATTTCTATCGGAAAAGCAGGAAGAAATAGACATTTTGGAGTTCGACCTACTGTAAGAGGTAGCGCAATGAATCCAGTAGACCATCCACATGGTGGTGGTGAGGGTAAATCTCCTGTTGGACACGCAGGTCCAATGACTCCATGGGGCAAACCAGCCTTGGGACATAAAACTAGAAAAAACAATAAACATTCTGACAAATTGATTGTCAAGAGAAGAAGTAAATAGGAGTTAATATGAGTAGAAGTTTGAGTAAAAAGCCTTATGTTGAAAGTAAACTAATGGCTCGCATTACAGAAATGAACACTAATAGAGAAAAAAAAGTTTTAAAAACTTGGTCTCGTGCTAGTGTTATCTATCCTGAATTTGTTGGACACACAATTGCTGTTCACAACGGCAAAAAACATATCCCTGTTTACTGTACAGTTGAAATGGTTGGACACAAACTTGGAGAATTTGCACCAACGCGTACATTCAAAGGTCACGCTGCTAAAAAAGCCGTTGTTGGTAAGAAGTAAGGAGTAGAAAATGGCAAAAAGAATTAGAGAAAAAGCATTAGAAAGAAAACAAAACCAAGACAACAGACCTTATGCTTGTGCAAAATACATTAGTTTAAGCCCAAGCAAAGTTGGTATAGTTTTGGATACTGTTCGCGGCAAAAAATGCGAAGAAGCAGTAGCAATATTGTCAGTATTACCAAATAATGCAGCGAGTGTTGTTTTGAAACTTATCAACTCAGCAGTTGCTAACGCTGAACACAATAAAGGTATGAATAGACAAAATTTGTATGTAGCAGAAATATTTGTCGGACCTGGTCCAATAATGAAAAGACAAATGCCTCGTGGAAAGGGTTCTGCAAGTAGAATTTTGAAACGTTCAAGCCACATTACTGTTATTTTAGACGAGATAAAGGAGTAATATTATGGGACAAAAAGTTAGCCCTTTCGGATTGAGATTGGGTATCAACAAAACTTGGAATTCATTTTGGATTGCCGACAAAAAAGATATTGCAAAATTAATTAAAGAAGACAATGATTTGCGAAAATTTATCCGAAACAATTACAAAAATTGTGCTGTTTCTAATATCACAATTGATAGAAGTGGCGATAGCGTGACTATTAATGTAGAAACTGCTAAACCAGGTATTTTGATTGGTCAAAAAGGTGTAGGCGTAGAAACTTTACGTAAAAACTTGGAAAAAATCTCTGCATCAAAAAGAGTAATTGTAAATATTAAAGAAGAAAAAAATCCTGATATGAACGCACAATTAGTTGCTGAGAGCATTGCTCAACAACTCGAAAAACGTGCTCAATTCAGACGTGTTATGAAAAGTGCTATGCAACGTACTATGCGTTCAGGTGCTTTGGGTATCAAAACTATGGTTAGTGGTCGTTTAGACGGCGCAGAAATTGCTCGTAGTGAACACTATCAAGAAGGTTCTTTACCTTTGCATACTTTGAGAGCTAATGTAGACTATGCTTTGGCTGAAGCACACACTACATTTGGAGTCTTAGGTATTAAGGTTTGGATTTACAAGGGAGATATTCTAGGCAAGGTTAGCATGGCGGACGATAAAGGAGGCAACTAATATGTTAATGCCAAAAAGAGTAAAGAGAAGAACACAACATAGGGGCCGTATGACAGGCAGAGCAACAAGAGGCAATTTTGTCGCTTATGGTGATTATGGTCTTCAAGCCACTGAACCATGCTGGATGACAGGAAACCAAATCGAAGCAGCCCGTGTAGCCATGAATAGATATATGAAACGTGGTGGTAAAGTTTGGATAAAAGTATTTCCAGACAAACCAGTGTCTAAAAAAGCCGCTGAAACTCGTATGGGTAGCGGAAAAGGCAATTTAGATCATTATGTTGCCGTTGTTCAAAGAGATAGAGTTCTTTTTGAAATACAAGGACCTAGTGAAGAAATCTGTATGGAAGCATTAAGACTTGCTTCTCACAAACTTCCATGCAAAACAAAAGTAATTAGAAAAGTCGTAGAGGTAGAGGGAGGAGCAGAAAATGAATAAAAAAGATTATAAAGAACTATCAGTAAATGAGTTAAAAGCGCAAGAAGCAAAACTTAGATCTGAATTGTTTAATTTAACCTTCCAAAAATATAGCAATCAGCTATCAAATCCTGTTCAAATCAGAGAAATTAAGAAAGACATAGCACGTGTAAAAACTTATCTCAGATTAAAAGAACTTGAAGGCAAAAAGGTGTAAGGAGTAGATTATGGAAAAACAAGACATTCAAGTAACTAGAAAAACATTACAAGGCGTTGTGGTTTCCGACAAAATGGAAAAAACTTGCACCGTATCTATTTCTAGCAGAAAACAACATCCAATTTACAAAAAATTTATGACAACAAGTAAAAAATATAAAGTTCACGATGAAAAAAATGAATGTAAAGTTGGCGATACTGTTGAAATAATTGAAACTAGACCTTTGTCAAAAGACAAATATTTTAGACTATTAAGAATAGTCGAAAAAGCAAAGTAGGAGGCAAATATGATACAACCACAAAGTAGATTAAAAGTTGCAGACAATACCGGTGCAAAAATAATTATGTGTATTCGCCCTTTGGGTGGTTCTGTGCGTAAGTATGCAGGTATCGGAGATATCATCGTTGCTTCTGTAAAAACTGCTACACCAGACGGTAGTGTCAAGAAAGGTGAAGTAGTAAAAGCAGTCGTAGTTCGTTGCAAATATCCTTTGAACCGTAAAGATGGTTCTACCATTAGATTTGATGATAACGCAGCAGTAATAATAGACAACAACAAAATGCCAAAGGGTACACGTATTTTCGGGCCTGTTGCTCGTGAATTGCGTGAAAAGGACTTTATGAAAATAATTTCCTTAGCACCTGAAGTATTATAAGGAGTGAATATGAATAAAGTTCATGTAAAAAAAGGTGACAAAATAGTGGTATTGGCTGGAAAAGACAAAGGCAAAAAAAGCCAAATACTTTCTGTCAATCCTACTGAGCATAGAGTAGTTGTTGCTGATGTAAATATCTTGGTTCATCACAACAAACCAAAAAAGCAAGGCGAAAAAGGTGGCATTGTTAAGGCACCTGGAGCAATTGATTGTTCAAATGTACAAGTGATTTGCCCAGTATGTAACAAAGCAACTCGTATTGCACATTCAAAAGATGACAAAAACAAATCTGTTAGAATATGCAAAAAATGCGGAGCAGTTTTGGATACAAAAGTAAAAGCTACAAAAAAATCTAGCGAAAAGAAAGCAGAAAAAAAACCTGCAGTAAAAAAAGAAAATAAGGAGTAAGATATGACAAAAGAAAAGAAAGAATTGAATAGACTGCAAAGTTATTATATCAAGACTGTTGTACCTGCTCTTCAAAAAGAATTTGGCTACAAAAACGTAATGGAAGTGCCAAAAATTGAAAAAATCGTACTAAGTGCTAGACTTGGACACGAAAAAGACAATTCAAAAAGTTACAATTTGGCAGTTGAAGAGATTTCTACAATAGCTGGACAAAAAGCTGTTCCTGCTATTGCAAAAAAATCTGTTGCAAACTTCAAATTGCGTGAAGGTCAAAAAATTGGTGCTAAAGCTACACTACGTGGAGCCCATATGTACGAATTTTTAGACAGATTGATTTCTGTGGCATTGCCACGTGTGAGAGATTTTCAAGGATTAAACAAAACATCATTTGACCATCGTGGAAATTACTCATTTGGAATTCAAGAACAAATCATTTTTCCAGAAATTGTTTATGACAAGATTGAAAAAATCCGTGGTTTCGATATTATATTCGTTACAACCGCAAAAACTGATGCAGAAGCATTGGCATTATTATCTTTTATGGGTCTTCCATTTAAGAATAAGAAGTAAGGAGAGATTATGGCAAGGAAAGCATTGATTAAAAAACAACAAAAGGTGCAGAAGTTCACAACCAGAGAATACACTAGATGTTCTATTTGTGGCAGACCGCACGCCGTATTGCAAAAGTACGGAATTTGCAGGATTTGTTTCAGAAATCTTGCTTACAAAGGTGAACTACCTGGCGTAAAAAAGGCCAGTTGGTAAGGGAGGAA
>JAQVLJ010000067.1 GCA_028704215.1 Clostridia bacterium | reverse complement strand
CAGCAAAGAATTTTTTTTCATAAAAATAATTTGCACGTAAATGCACAAAATTATTTTTTTATCAACGAAATTATGTTACAATAATTTTATTATGAAATTCAAATTTGACCGTTTTTTATATGCACTTGCTCCAATGGCAGGTGTAACAGATTTTGCTTTTAGAAAAATATGTGCTGATTTTGGTGCAGATATGACCACTACTGAAATGGTTAGTGCCAAAGCGCTAGACAGAAAAAGTAAAAAAACTGAACTTCTATTATACGAACTTGACCACAAAGCAATAAAATGTGTTCAGTTGTTTGGTCACGAAGCAAATGTAATAGAAAGAGTGTGTAAAAGTGGCTTACTAGACAACTTTGATATAATTGATTTTAATTGCGGTTGCCCTGCTCCAAAAATAGTAAAAAACAAAGACGGTAGTGCTATGATGGCAGACTTGGAAAACAGCAAAAAAGTAATTTCTGCTTTGGTGCAAAACACTACAAAGCCTGTTTCTGTCAAGTTTAGACTTGGTATAAATGGAGTGAAAAATTACGTCGAATTTGGCAAAATGTGTGAAGAATGTGGGGCTAGTTTTTTGATACTTCACGCCAGAACGCGAGAACAAATGTATAGTGGCAAAGTAGATTTGCTTGCTTACAAAAAATTAAAAGATGCGGTTTCTATCCCCGTAATAGCTAGTGGAGATATCAAAGACTTTGAAAGCGTAGAAATTATAAAAAATATGGGGCTAGACGGAGTAATGATTGGACGTGCAAGTATGGGCAATCCTATGATTTTTTCTGACTTAAAAGGCACAAAAAAGCCTTACAACTTAAAAAACATTGCAACTGAACATTTTGATACATTATTAAATTTTAACAACAACGCAAAAAAAATCATCCCTTATTTTAGGAAGCATCTTGCTTGGTATGTAAAAGAAAAGTCTAACGCCAGTACACTGCGCCAGACTCTTTTTAAACTGGAAAGTATAAAAGAAATAAAGGATTTTATTATCAACAATTTATAATTACACAATAAATTCGGAAAGAAAATTTGCAAATGATTTGCATACTTTTATTGCGTCATCTTTAAAACACTTATCATCTGTCGCCAAAATAATGATAGCACCTAGACCATCTCCGTCTTTTGATATGGGGACTATCAGTTCGCAGGCATAATCTTCGTTATTTTCTACGAAAATAGGTATCATTTCTGAAGCATCGCTCACTCTTTTTATAATCGTATCTTTTTTGTAAATTGCATCACAAACTGGTTTTGATAGTTTCTTGTCAATATGTCTTTTTTTGTTACTAAACAATACTTTGTCATTGTCACATAACAAAACTTCATTTTCCACACTAATAGAAATTGCTTTTACTACCAAATCTGCATATTGAACCAAAGTATTCATTGAACTATGTTTAGTTAAAATAAATTTGTCGTTTTCAAGACTAATTATTAGTCGAGAGCCATCTCTAATATTCATCAATTTTCTCATTTCGCGTGGCAAAACTATTCGACCCAACTCATCAACTCTTCTAATGATACCTGAATTATCCATATTTACCTCTTATCAATAATTTCTGCAAAAATTGTCGATTTATACTTCGATTGTTTTATTTTTTTGCACAAAAAAACCACTTATCTATCAAAGTGGTTTTTAAAAATACAATATATATTATTTCTTTTCGCCTATCATATACTGAACAGTCGGCAAAGCATGAATATGTAAGAAAGTACGAGATAAAGGACCTGAAATTAAGAAGCATACTCCTCGACCTGCTGTTACTATTCCATCTTGTTCGTCCTTGTTAATACCACCGCTCGAATTTTTGTACAATTCGATAAGGTCGTTAATGTCGTTTGGTGCCAATTGGAATATCATACTGAACTGGCTGGCATTGATGATAGCAGAAGACTTTCTCTGAATATCGGCACTGCCTAAGAAGTCTTTTATGTTCTGTGTAATAATGATTTGCATACCTTCATATTTTCTGATACGTTTTGCCATTTCTGCCATAAAGTCAAGTGCGACAGGAAATTTTGGGTCGATAAACATATGTGCTTCATCGACTGCTACAACGATTTGTCTATTGATACCAAAACGCAAATTGAATTCACGGTTGTTAATGATTTCGTTGTTCAAATATTTAAAAATCAATAACATTTGAGCATTTGCAAGTCGATAGTTTCTGTTTGAAAACAATGTTCGAAAGTTAAATGAAACGAAGTTTTCATCTGTTTCAATGCTTGTATACCCATTCCAAAGATTTGAATTTCTACCACCTGTCGAAAATTTTTGAATATAAATTTGTAATGCTTGCAAATTACGTTTGAAATATGGGTCTTTTTCTGTTTTTAATTTTTCATTTATAAGAGCATACAAATCCTCAAATATTGGATAATCTGTAGATTTTAGTTTGCTCAAATCAGTTGTTGAATCGATATTTTTTGTGCGATAAACTTCTACAATCAAGGTATTCAAAGTTTCAAAAGCATCAGAGTCAATGCCTTCCAATACTACTTGAAAAAATTGTTCCAAAAACTGCAAGTGAATAGGTAAAGTATTGGTTTTTTCTACTTTATTTGCTTTGCCCATTTTGGCTTCTTTTTGTTCAAGTGAAGAATCGTCCTCGAGGTCAGTCATAATATGGAACGGATTGATAATTCCGCTCTTGTTTGAACCGACGTCGATAACTTTTCCACCCAAATTATAAGCCAAAGGAACATATTCTTCTTCTGGGTCTAAAATAAACATTTTTGTTTTGTCTGCCGCAAGGTTAGCCAAAAGCACTTTTGTTGCGTATGATTTACCACTACCAGACTTACCAATAATCATCATATTGCTATTAACACGCTCGCTGTCACGTCTAAAAAAGTCTATAAAGACTGGGTAGTCATTGTCTCCTATATAGAAACCCCTTTCGTCTTGCATAATGCTAGAAATAAATGGGAAAGATGCTGCAATAGTAGTAGTCGGCATACCTCGTGTAAAATCTCTGATGTTATCAAGTCGACTGATATTTGAACTAATAAATGCGTCTACCTGTCTTCCAAACATTTCAGCCACACGATAGCCGTTTTGTCTCAAAATCGCTTTTACTTCTTTTCGTGCAACTTCTTTTACCATAATATGAGTATTGACATCAAACAACTGTTCGTTGTTGTTTTTTAATTCATTCATCAAACCTTGCAAAGTTTCCAAGTGTGTTTGGTCTTCGATTACTCTACTACTCTTTCCGCCTCTTGAAAGACGACTTTTCTTTTCCATAATTGAACGGTCAATTATTTTTTCTGCCTTTTCTTTTGGAACTGGCTTAAAATTCATTACTACCTTTGCATTAGTCAATGAAAAAAATGTATAACCCCAAGCATTTCCAACTTGAAGTGGATACTTTGTCAAAACAAACTGTCTGTAACCCTTTCCATCTATGATAGTACGCGCTGTTTTGAATTCGATTTTTTTAGGCATAACCCAGTCCATAAAGCCGGCGTGAGATAGTCCATCAACTTCACGTTCATTAAAGTTTTCTTCATAGTTTGCTTTCAAAAACACTGCTATGTCTTTGTCAAATAGTCTGCGTGCATGTATTCCTGCCTGTCCAGTTGTAATATCAGTTACTATTCCAATAGTAGTTTCTTCGAGTGCTTGTTTGTCAGTACCATATATAACCATATAAAATTGGTCTTGCAAAACAGGTTCATCCCTGTTTGCCTTATCAAGAGTCATAACTCGTTCTTCAAAAATTGGAGCACGGGCATCTAGTTCGTCTTTTGTGAACTGACCATCAGCATGTAATTGGTTCAAAATCGCGTACTTTTTGTCATCGTATTCCATAAATTTGTCAAACTTCATTGGTTTACGCACCTTGACTACACTTGCAGACTGATTTTGTGCTATTCGTCTTAGACCCTTTGAAAAAGTATGGATAATCATATCCTGTTTTTCTTCTTCCAATAACCCAAATTCAAGCGGTTCAATCTGAATTACACTTCCATAGTACTCGCCAAAATCTATGAATTTGTACTCGCCCATATCCATTTTTACGCCATAAAAAGGAATAATTTCTTTCATAAATGCGTAACCACGTTTTTTCTCTTCTGACTTGATGTATTTCTTTTTGAGTGCAGCAAATCTAAAAAGTAGTCCAAGTGAGCCATACAAACGTAGCCCTTCATCAACTGGCAAATA
>JAQVLJ010000066.1 GCA_028704215.1 Clostridia bacterium | reverse complement strand
CAAAATATGCACCAAAAATAATTACCTTTAATATTAACCCAGACAAAATTGGAGAAGTTATTGGTAGTGGTGGAAAGATTATCAATCAAATAATCGCTGATACTGGTGTAAAAATCAATATCGAAGATAACGGTGATGTATTTATTGCGACTGAAGACGCAGTGATGGCAAAAAAAGCAAAAGAAATTATTTTGGCTATTGCAACAGACCCAACTATTGGCAATGTATATACAGGAAAAGTTGTCAAAGTTATGCAATTTGGCGCTTTTGTAGAATTTGCACCTGGAAAAGATGGAATGGTTCATATTTCAAAACTTTCTGACAAGCGTGTAGAAAAAGTAGAAGATATTGTTAATGTCGGAGATAGTGTAAAAGTCGAAGTAATAAAAATCGATGACAAAGGTCGAATAGATCTGCGTTTGGTAGAAAAATTATAGAAAAATAAAAAAGCCGCATCTATGGATGTGGTTTTTTGTTAAATTTTTGTTTTGATTTGTTATTTTATCTATTTTTTGTTCATAGATTAAAATGATGAAAAATCGAAAAATTCAAATACTTAGTAATCTAACAATTATTAGCATGCTGATTTTTTTATTTGTTTTGAGTTTTCCACTAGACAGTATCTCTGTGGCAAAAATCAATCCAAATGTCATTTACCACGGGGATACTTCTACAAAAAAAGTTTCTCTGATGATTAATGTGTATTGGGGAACGGAATATCTTGAAGATATGCTCAATGTTTTTGATGAATACAACGCAAAAACTACGTTTTTTATTGGAGGATGCTGGGCTAGTAAAAATATTGAATTGCTAAAAAACATTGTTGACAGAGGACATGAGTTGGGAAATCATGGATATAATCACAAAGACCATGACAAAATTTCGGCAGAATTAAATGAAAAAGAAATTGATATGACTCACAAACTGGTGTTGAATAATATCGGTTACAGTATGTGTTTGTTTGCGCCACCATCTGGTGCTTATAACAATGCTACTGTTGATATAGCAACGTCGCTAGGATACAAAACCATTATGTGGACACGTGACACGATAGATTGGCGTGACAAAAGCGCTTCGCTAGTGTACAATCGCGCTGTAAAAAATATCACGGGAGGCGACTTAGTTTTGATGCATCCAACAGAACACACATTGACTGCCTTACCCAACATTTTGTCTTATCTAAAAAATAATAATTTTGAGGCCACTACTGTTAGCGACAGTATACAATTACAAAATCAATAATTAAATTCAAATTATTCATTTTAACATACAACACAAATTATTTGTAAAATATTTTTACTTCGTGTATAATCATTATGGAGAGTTTAGTTGTGCCTATATATAAATCGACTGTAAAAAATGTCAACAAAAAACCACCCAAACCCCACAAACCCAAAAAGCCAATATCACGTGACAATTTGCGTGCGTATGTTTGTGCTAGTTTGATGGTAGTATTTTTGCTATGCTTTTTGGTTATTATTTTGCCTACAAATATGTTCAAAACATTTTTGCTAGGTAGTTTTGGTTTGTTTAGTTATCCATTGTTTTTGTTTGGTGCAGTACTATGTATTGCAGGTATCAACAAATCAAAATACGTTTTGGATAAACGATATCTAATTTATTTGTCTTGCATTTTGTTTTTGACATTAATTTTGTTTCATTTGATTTTGACATCAAAATTGCCAAGTGATAGTTACAAAGAGTACTTGCTAGCCAGTTATAATAGTCAAATATCAGCTGGCGGAATTATTATGAGTTTGTTGGTTTATCCGCTCAAACTTGTGTTGACCAACGCAGGAGCATTTATCTTTACCAGCATAGGTCTAGCAATATTCGTTGCCTTGTTAGTGGATTATATCGCTACGCAAAAGATTATGGGCAAAGAGCCAAGACAAAACAACTTTGATTTTACAGGAATAGATGCTATCACACCATCTGTACCTATTACCCTTGATGCAAAAATACAAAAAAGTAAAAAAGAAATTGCAAAAAGTAAATTGGGCATAGAAAAAAATGAATCCGAGATAATCAGTTCGACAATACCTGTCAATGATGTTATAGAAAAATTGTCAAAATCTCGACCAATGTCCAAAAGAGAATACATTCTTACTCCTGCTGACATTGTAATGCCACCTCAGCCGCAAAGTATGAAACAGCGAGCAGATAGTATTATAGTACAAAGTGAAAGCATAAAAGAAAATATCACTGAACAAAAAATTGAAATTCCAGCAGAAAAACCTTTTTTGCGACCAGAAAACATGAAAATGTTTCAAAAGCAAAAACCAGATACCATTCAGCAATCCGATATGGACTTGAATAGTGGCGAGCAATTTTTTGAAGATGAAGAAATACAAATTGATGAAGAAAGTGATATAAACGTAGAAAATGAGGATAGCAACTTATACGTTTCACAAGATAGCGAAATTAAGTTTGGCGACACAACTGAAAAAACTGTAGTTCCAACATACAACATAGACAAAGGTATTACTTTGCAAACTAATGACACTAATTTTGAAAGAAAATTTGATATGGGCGAAAAACCACAAATTGTACCAAAGGAAATCAGTGAACCACAGCAATCTAGTCAACCTATCTGTGAATATGTCAAGCCAACAATAGATTTGCTTGATGATATTGAAGTTGACAGCGGTGGCAATGAGGAAGATTGTCAACAAAACATAGAAAAACTTGAAAAAGTCCTAGATGATTTTAAAGTACCAGCAAAAGTAATTGCTTACACAATAGGTCCTGCTGTTACCAGATATGAAATATCAATGCCAACAGGCATAAGTGTAAAAAAAGTACAGATGCACTCTGATGATATCGCAATGGCGTTAGCGTCTAATGGTGCCATTCGTATAGAAGCGCCTATCCCAGGCAAAAATGCAGTGGGAATAGAAGTGCCAAATAATCACATCACTTCTGTAAGTTTGAAAGAATTGATTGATAGTAAGCAGTTTAAAGAAAGAGTGAATCCTTTGTCTTTTGTTCTTGGGAAAGACATTAACGGAGATATTCAATTCTGTAATTTGGATAAAATGCCACACTTATTGGTGGCAGGGTCAACTGGCTCTGGAAAGTCTGTTTGTCTTAACGCGTTAATTGTAAGTTTGATTTATCGAAATAGTCCACAAGATTTGAGATTGATATTAATAGATCCAAAAATGGTGGAGTTTAATATTTATGAAAACTTACCACATCTTCTTACTCCGCATATTATTACCAATAAAGACCAAGCAATTAATTGTTTGAATTGGGCAATAGCGGAAATGGAAAGACGTTATAAGTTGCTGATGCAAAACCATGTTGTTAATATTAAAGAATATAATAACTTGCCATTTGTAAAAAGTGACTTTACTCAGAAATTGCCTTTTATTGTAATAGTAATAGACGAATTGGCAGACTTTATGCTTGAAGCAAAAAGAGATATGGAAGACCGCATAATGAAACTGGCTCAAAAGGCACGTGCGGCTGGCATTCACTTAGTAATTGCTACTCAACGACCATCTGTTGATGTCATCACAGGTACAATCAAAGCAAATTTGCCAAGCAGAGTATCATTTGCATTGACAAACTTTGCAGATAGCAAAACAGTAATTGACCAAAGTGGCGCAGAAAAATTGCTAGGTAAAGGGGATATGTTATACAAGCCGCAAGATTTCCCTGAACCAAAACGTGTTCAAGGTGCGTATGTTTCTAGCCAAGAAGTTGCTTCTGTTGTAAAATACATCAAAGAAAATAATGCTCCTCAATTTGACGAAGCAACAGAAAAAGCAATAACAAAAATTGAGAGCGAAACACCTATTCATTCAAACGGTAAAGTTACAGAATTTGACCCAATTTTGAAAGATGTTTTGAGATGGTTTATACAATCAAATCAAGCATCAATTACGCTTATTCAACGCCGTTTTGGTGTAGGATTTGCACGTGCTGCAAGAATAATTGACCAGATGGAAGATAACGGCTTTATATCTGCACAAGATGGCTCAAAACCTCGTTCTATTTTAATTGATATGGAAAAATTTAAAGAAAAATTTGGGGAATAAAATTACCAAAAATTACCGCATAATTGTGCGGTTTTTTTGTGCATATTTTAAGTTTTTTGATTGAAAAACAATTTATTTTATTGCTCATTTATGATATAATTCAACTATAAAGGAGAAGTATTATGAATTTACCTAATAAGATTACTATTTCACGCATCGCTTTGATACCATTGGTAATGTTTTTTTATCTAGCTAGTTTTATTCCCTATG
>JAQVLJ010000065.1 GCA_028704215.1 Clostridia bacterium | reverse complement strand
TTATACGGAGATAGATTGCTCATTGCGAATGCAACTGGTTGTAGTAGTATTTATGGTGGAACTTATCCTGTTTTTCCTTATGCACAAGATGATGATGGGTTTGGCGTTGCATGGGCAAACAGTTTGTTTGAAGACAATGCAGAATTTGGATACGGCATTGCGCTATCAAAGAAATTAGCACGTATGCAGTTCATAAATAAGTTATCACAATTACAGTTTGAAATAGATTTGCAAAACGATATCAAAAGCTTTTTGAATAACACTGAAAATCACGAACAAAACAAAAAACTTTTTTTAAAACTACAAAATCACTTTTTGTCGACAAAAAACATGAATGAATCTGAAAAATATCTACAACAAAATTTAATGTCAATAATTTCTCCAAGTGTTTGGATTTTGGGCGGAGATGGTTGGGCTTATGACATTGGTTTTGGTGGTTTGGATCACGTTCTGAATAGTGGAGAAAACCTCAACATTTTGATACTTGACACAGAAGTATACAGTAACACAGGTGGTCAAACCAGCAAATCTACCCCTCGTGGCGCAAGTGCAAAATTCAACGTTGCTGGCAAAAAGAACAAAAAGAAAGATTTGTTGTCAATAGCAATGACTTACAAAGATGTTTATGTCGCACAAGTTGTTATGGGCGCAAATCAAGAACAAACTATCAAAGCATTTAGAGAGGCAGAAAGTTATAATGGAGTAAGTCTGATTGTAGCTTACTCACCTTGTATCAATCATGGCTATGATATGCAGTATAGTCAAACTCACGCCAACGAAAGCGTAAAATGTGGTTATAATACTTTGTTTAGATATGACCCTAGAATAGAACAGCCTATGCAGATAGATAGTGCGGAGCCGACTGGAAAATATGAAGATTTCTTAATGAGTGAAAATCGTTTTAAAATTACTTCAAAAACCAATCCAGATTTGCTCTCCGAAAACAAAAAAGATGCACAAACCCGCAAAAATCAGTATGATGAGTTCAAAGAATAAAAACAAATTCTTTTAATTAACAAAAAAACAAGAGATTTTTCAAATTAATGAAAAATCTCTTTTTATGGAAACACATTGAAGTATTTCCAAGGTTTGTAAAGATATTAAAATCTTTACATTTCTACTATGTGTATTACAAAAATATTTATTCATAATTATTAAAAAAAATTAAAAAAATGTTTAAAAAAAAATTATATAGTTTATGAATATTTTTTTTAATGTCGCACAAGATAGTGTTGTAAGAACAAAGTTTCTTACTCAAAGGGCAAGCTCCTCAATGGGCTTGCCTCTTTTGATTTTATTTAAAATTAGCATATTGACAACCCAAATGTTTAGTGATATCATATAAGATAATACAGGAGATAAATTATGTCAAAACATACTATTTCACCAGAAAACGAAAAAATTATCAATGAATTCCTAATTAGAATTAACTACTCAAATGCAAAAGATATTTATGTAAGCACGCAAAGACACACCAAAGAAAAAATTTGTACTTTTTTTAGTATGAATTTAGAAGCGCTACAAAGTTTATTAAACGAAAATGTTAGTAGCCCTTATTACAAAGAATATTTGACTTATTCTGTTGATAAGAACAATCGCAAAGAAGTTGAAGCTTTGAAAAATGCAGTTGCTATGCGAACTTTTATTGTTACTGAAAATAGTTTCAATTGTGCAAGTGACATTGAAGGTGAAACAACTGACTTTTCTCAAAAGTGGAAGAAATATATAGCAGTAGTAGAACATAACGGAGAATACGACACAAGAATTCTTTAAAAATATGATTTAAAAAAAGCAGACAATTAAATGTCTGCTTTTTTTATGATATTTAAACAAAACTTGGTCAAGTTGTCTACGTTAAAACCATGTTTGTTCATCACATCTTGCCCACTACCGCTGTCGCCAAACACCGTTACTCTATAAATATTTTCATATTTTTGGGTATATCGTTGTAATACTGCGCCTGTACTTGCTTCAATACCAATAACACATTTGTTTTTGATTACAGATTTTTTGTATTTTTCAATTTGAATGTCAAATAATTCGGTACAAGGCAAACTTACTACATCTACCATAATATTGCTTTCAATTAATTTTTGTTGCACTTTTACTGCCAATTCCACTTCGCTACCAGTGGCAATGATGGTGGCGACTGCGTTTTCTTTTTCACTCAAAATATAACCACCCTTTGTGGCACCGTTTACACTCGAATTTTGAGCGTTTACACTTTGTCTAGTCAGAATAAGTGCAGTAGGTATATTGTTTGTTAGAGCGACACGCCAGCCAGCCAAACACTCATTTGCGTCACAGGGTCTAAATACTGTGATATTTGGCATCAAACGCATACTATCTAGGTGTTCTATCGGTTGATGCGTAGCCCCATCATAACCCGCCGCCAAACTGTCATGTGTAAACACGTATATGACAGGAAGTTTCATCAAAGCAGCCATTCTAATACTTGCACGCATATAATCACTAAAAGCAAAGAAACATGAACAAGCGACTTTTAATCCACCATGCAAAGCAATACCGTTGCAAATACCTGCCATGGCATGCTCACGCACACCCATAAATATGTTGCGACCAGAACGGTTTTTGATAGAATAATCTCCCTCATCTGTCAAATACAATTTTGTACTACTGGATACATCTGCACTTGCGCAAACAAAATTTTCATTATTTATAGCAACTTCATTTGCAAGTGTAGCGCTACTATCTCTGGTCGGCTCGTTTTCGTTCGATATTTGCAAACTTGTATCAAAGTTACCATTTATAAAGGCATGATACTTTTCATAGAGCGTTTTGTCATAAATCTGGTATGCTTCTTCTTTTTTTAATTCATCATCGTAATTCAGTATTTTAGTTTTAATAACGTTGTTAAAATGATTTTTTACTTCCTTTGAAATATAAAACAATTCGTCTTTAAGACCCCAAAGTTTTTTTAGACGACTGACTTCAACTTCGCCCAAAGGTTTACCATGTGATACATTAGAGTTTTCCACCACACTCTCTCGTGCTATTGTAGTATTAAAAATAATAATTGTAGGTTTTTTGCTACATTTTGCTTTTATAAGTGCTTCATTTATTTGTTTGATATCATGTCCGTTTTTTACTTCCAAAACATTGAAGTTACAAGCCAAAAATTTTTTACTCACGTCTTCCGTATTTGATTTTGACAACTTTTCATCAAGAGTAACATTATTTTTGTCATACAACAAAATAAGTTTGTTTAATTGATAATGTCCCGCAAGACTGATGCTTTCAAGTGCCACACCCTCCATCAAACAGCCATCTCCAACAAGGCAATATGTATAATGGTCTACCAAATCAATAGTTTTATTAAATTTGCTTGCAAGCATAGTTTCAGCAATAGCCATACCAACAGCGTTTGCTACACCTTGACCTAGCGGACCAGTTGCACAATCAATGCCACCTGTCGTTATCTCAGGATGGCCAGGTGTTTTACTGCCAAAAGAACGAAATTTCTTTAAATCATTTATTGAAATGTCATAACCACATAAGTGCATTATACTATAAAGCAAGGCGCTCCCATGTCCAGCACTCATCACAAATCTATCACGATTGTGCCAATCGGTATCTTGGGGATTAAATTTGAAATGCTTGGTAAAAAGAGTGTACAATATTTCTGCACTACTAAATACTATGCCGGGGTGACCTGATTTTGCATTTTCAATACTATCGAGAGCCAACGCCTTCAATTCATTGATTGATTGTATATTTATATCCATCAAAAAAAATCCTTTTATATAATCTTATTCTGATAAAATTATCTTAAAAAGTCAAATATTTTACTGATAACTTGATTATTACTACAATTATCTACAAAAATAGTTTTTTTTATGTTTTTTGATAAAAAATTATTAATCTCACTGTAACTAAATTTTTTAATACGATTTTTCGACATTTGTTCGAACATTCGTTCGCTATAATGCAAATAAAATACATCCGAATTAAGTAAATACTGTATGTTATTGTTTGCCAAAATTACATCAGCAGACACATAAAACACAACGCTAGGTGTGTTTACAATTTGCTCTAATACTTTACTTTCTACATTAGAAAGAGTGTCCAAATCAATTTTTTCGTCGTTTTTAAGTATTATTTCATCTATTTGAGAATCAATATTAACAAATTCATATCCAATTTTTGTAGCCACTGTTTGTGCAATAACAACTGCTAGACTATTTATCATACTAACAACCACAATGTTTTTTTTCAAAATTACTACCTCACCATATTTTTTTATAATAATATCAAAAAAACACCG
>JAQVLJ010000064.1 GCA_028704215.1 Clostridia bacterium | reverse complement strand
GAAGAAAGTGGAAACATTCTTTCTACTTACGCAGAAATTCCATTTGTTTTGACTCACAAACTGGAAGAATTTGGTAACACAGCGTGTACTCATTTCGACATAGTACCTATTTCTTCAAAAGTAAAAGCAAAGCGTGGTTCGGTACTAGATATTGATTTTGAGATAAATGTTTGCGGTCATATATATATAAAAGAAAATCGTAATGTTTTGGAGAATATCAAATTTGGCAAACAAATCAGTTACGGAGATATTGCATTCCAAATATACATTATTCAGCCAGATGAAGATATGTGGCGATTGTGTAAAAGAATCAGAATTGCACCAAATGAATTGCTAAAAACTAACAAAGATTTAGTTGAACCGCTAAGAGCGGGAGATAAAGTAGTAGTATATAGATAATATGATATAATGTAATATAACAATATAATTTAATGATTAAAGAGCAAAATTTTGAATTTGCTCTTTTTTATGTTTAAACAAAATAAATTTTGGCAAAAATCATATTAGGGTAAAGTATATGAAATATGTAGGAATAATTTTATTTTTAATAATAGGCGGAGGCTTATTGCTTTTTTACACACCAATTCAAAAATTAAATAACGATTATCTGAGGATACATATAAGAGCAAACAGCAATAGTAGTGATGACCAAAACATCAAATATGAAATCAAAAGTCAAATAGTAGAATTTTTGACGCCTTATTTGGTTCAAATAAGTAATAAAGACCAAGCGATAAAAAAGATAGGTGAGTTAAAGTATGAAATCGAGAGAGTCTGTGACACAACTCTTCGTAACAACAATTTTGATTACACTAGCGAAGCGATGATTACATCAGAATTTTTTCCTTCCCGCACATATGATGACTTGACACTAAGTGATGGGTATTATGATGCTTTGATTGTCAACCTTGGTAGTGGAGAGGGAGATAATTGGTGGTGCGTTGTTTATCCGCCCTTGTGCTTTGTGGGAAGTCAAGGTACTCAAAACATATATTATCGATCACTTTTGTATGAAATAATCAAAAAGTATTTTAATTGATTTTCCATTTTATTTATAGTTGTGAATATTTTATTTATTTTTAAGCAAAATATTTTTTGTATATAATGGAGATTTTATGAAAAAGATTTTGGTAATTATATTGATTTGTGTTGCTACGTTTGGTGGGGTTTGTGGAATTACGAATGCTTTTGTCATGCAAAACGAACAACAAGTCATTGCAACCGCTTCAAGCGTCTATACTTCTTATGACCATATCAAAAAAGTACAGACAAAACTGAAACAATGGGGCTATTATACTGGGAAAGTGGACGGAATTAACGGCCCGCTTACAGTTGCAGCGATAAAAAAATTTCAACGCAAATATGGATTAACTCAGGATGGAATTGCTGGACCTTTGACATGCGCAAAAATGGGTATAACAGTAAGCAATAGTACAAGCTCTTCAAATTATAACAACAACGATTTATATTTGTTGGCAAAAATAGTGTACAGCGAAGCACGTGGAGAACCGTATGCTGGAAAAGTTGGCGTGGCGGCGGTTTGTTTGAATCGTGTAAAAGATTCACGCTTTCCAAATACCTTGTCAGGAGTAATTTATCAGCCTTGGGCATTTACTGCAATTTATGATGGACAATTTAACCTAGAACCAGACTCAACTTCTTACCAAGCCGCACGTGATGCTATGAATGGTTGGGACCCTACTTATGGAAGTGTGTATTATTACAATCCTGCTACGGCTACTAGTAGTTGGATTTGGAATACTAAAAAAGTAACTACTATTGGTAGTCATGTATTTGCGGTGTAGGAGTGAATTATGGGAAATAAAATAACAAACAAACAAAAATTGACTAGTGTAAATTTTGGTAGAGAAACAAAAGATTTTTCACAAAGTGAATACAATAACGCAAAATACAATAGACGTATTCGCCAAATAGAAAAAATAAAACAAGAAAACAATGCAAAACAGAAAAACAACTCACCAAATGCAAAACTTGTTCCAGCACTAATTGTGATTTGTGTCACACTGGCAGTAATTGCGACAGCTGTTTTAATAGCATTTTGGCAATTGTCTATGAAGGCGGAACAAGCGGCAATACGCTTGGATAGTGTATACAATTCTGCTTATTACTCATTGGTGGATAACGTTAACAATTTGCATGTAGATGCATCAAAATTTGAAACAATTCCAAATACTAACTCACAAAGAATTTCTTTACAAAAAATGTCTGAAGATTGTGATTATGTATTGGCAAGTATAAGTGTTTTACCTATTGAAGCACAAAATTCTCGCGATATTACAAAATTTTTTAATCAAATTGATGGTGTTTGTAAATCTTTGATAGCAAAAATAGATAAAGGTGAAAGTTTGACGACAGAAGATATAAACAAAATTACGGAGGCAAGTTATGTTTTGGGTTTGGTTAAAACTAATCTTAATGACCAAAATGAGCTGATTGCAAACGCTGATTACAATATTGTAGATTCAAGTGTGTTCAACAATAAAGGCATCAACGAATTTTCTACGACAATGGGAGACTTATCTGCGGACAATATAGAGTATCCTGCGATGATATTTGATGGCCCCTTTTCATCCTCTTTGGAAGTAAAAACAGTCAATGGATTGACGACAAAAAAAGCATCACAGACTGACGCACTTAATTTTTTACAACAACTTTTTCCGCAAGCAACCATAACATATGCGCAAAAGACTAGTGGAGAATTTGAAACCTTTGACTTTGATGTTGTTATAAAAAAAGACAGTTTTTATGCACAAGTAACTGAACGAGATTGTTTTTTGCTTACGCTAAGTGGTTCTGCTAGTGAAAATTTACCTGAAATATCTGATGAAAAAGCGATAGAAATTGCCCAAACTTTTGCAGAAAAATTAAAGTTAAAAAATATGAAAGCAGTTTGGGTTGAAACAGATGAAAATGTAAGTTATATAAATTTGGCACCTACACAAAATGAAGTAATTTTGTACCCAGATTTGATAAAAGCCAAAATAGACCTAACCAATCAAACAATAATTGGCTGGGAAGCAAGAAACTATGCTTTCAATCATACTACTCGAGAGATAGAAACTCAAGTTTTGGAAGAGGAGGCTTTGCAAGTATTGGGTGGTGATTACAAACTTTTGGATAGCAACACTGCTTATATTCCTTTGGACAATGGCACCGAAGCTTTAACTTATGAATTTGTCTGCGAAAAGATGGATGGATTGTACTATATTTATGTCAATGCTGAAAACAAAAACATCGAAAAAGTTTTGAAAGTCGTTGATACCAAAGGAGTAAAATTATTGGTATAAAAAATAAATAAAAAAAATAAACAAAATTATTTATATATACCGTAATTAAAGCAATATTTGGTTAATTAAAATATTTTTTAAATTAAATAAAATAAATTAAAATAATAATATTAAAATAAATGTTTTTCTATATTTTTAATATAATTAATATTTATTTTATTTTTTTTGATATTTTTTTATTTGGCAGTTTTTTGCTTATATGATAGAATAATTATGTAATAATATAATACGTTTTCAATAGTTGATTATATTTTACGTTTTTTTACAGAAAATATATTTTGTACATACATAGAAAAAAGGTTACATTATGAAAAAATTTTTTAAATCTAGTTTGATAGCGTTCGTACTTATAATGTCTTTGACAAGTATACTTTTTGTTTTGCAAAATAATGATAAGAAGGTAGTTTTTGCAGATAAGGTAAGTACAAATTACAGCAAGGTTTATGATGATAATGTGATTTTTTCTGTTGAAAAAGTAAAGGTAAAAATTGGCGGCGAGCCAACTACCGTAGATGAGCAGTCTAATTATAAAAGCGTTTTGACTGTTGATGGCGATGATGAAAACACCGACTATGATTCAAAGTATTTTAAAAATATCTCTAGACTGAACAACGGTAGTTACAAAGACAAGTATGTTATTTCCAATGGCGAGTTTGTAATGATCGATGACGAATATGATGTTTCTGACATTGACAAAGAAGTGATAATGCTTTCGCTCGGTGTTTATAGTCAGTACGACAACACGAGTTATTATACCAACACTATAACAAGAGACAGTGAATTAAAATCTTTGTATGACCAAAATTTACAATTAATCAATTTTTCATATTTCAAAATCAATGGTGTAGATTGCCTAACATCAGACTTTTTCCCTGCAACACGAGAATTTGTAGTGAATGGTAAAGTGTATTATGATTTTGTAATGTTCATTGATATAAATAGCGAAAACTATTCTGAAGGCTTTTATGAACTAAGTTTTT
>JAQVLJ010000010.1 GCA_028704215.1 Clostridia bacterium | reverse complement strand
GTTATGCCTGCACAAATAATATGTAATAGTGAAGTTTATGAATTGGTTGCCCAGTTGCCGACACAACAATATAAAACTGTTAGATTCGAAGAATATTATGCTTGGGCATTCCAAAAAACTAATGCTGAAAAAATAATTTTAGAACAATATTCATTGAGTTCTTTGAAGGGATACGATTTTAATACTGCAAATATAAGTCTTTGTGTTGGTGCGATGTTAAATTATCTAAAAGAAACTCAAAAAAGAAGTTTAAATCATTTAAAAATACCAAAACTTTTGAGTGACAAACAATTTATGTACATAGATACAAACACTCGCAGAAATCTTGAAATTGAAGAAACATTGCGTGAACGAAATAAAGTCGGTTCATTATTATGGGTATTGGATAAAACTTGTACATCAGCAGGAAAGAGAATGCTGAGAAACTGGTTGGCACAACCCTTGCAGAGTAGCCAAGAGATTAAATTGCGACTTCATTTAGTTGAACAATTAACAAAAAACTCTGCCGTTCGTATGAGTTTGCAATTAGAATTGTCAAAAATTCAAGATATCGAGCGTTTGGTTGGAAAAATATCTTATGGAAATATAATGCCACGGGATTGTTTAGCTTTGAGTAGTTCAATCAAATTAGCACCAAAAATAAAAAGTATAATTTGTAGTCTCAATGATGAGTATTTTAATGATTTGGTATCCAAAATTACTGATATGTCTGAATTTTGCGCAGTAATTGATAGCACTATAAAACTAGATTCTCCATTAGTATTAAAAGATGGAAATTACATTAATGATGGCATTAATAAAGATTTGGATTATTACAGAAACATCAGCGTAAACGCAAAAAATTTTATTGCAGAAGTTGAGGCGCGTGAGCGTGAAAAAACAGGCATAAAAAATCTAAAAATTGCCTATAACAGAGTTTTTGGCTATTATATCGAAATCAACAAATCAAATGCAGATAAAGTACCTTTTGATTACATTCGAAAGCAAACAATATCAAACAGTGAAAGATATATAACTGAGGAATTGAAAAAATTTGAAGAAGATATTTTATCTAGCACGGACAAAGCAATAAGGTTAGAGGCGGAGATATTTGCAACTTTGCGTGAATATCTAATGAAGTACTGTTCTGAGTTGCAAAAAATAGCATCAACTCTTGCTACAATAGACACCTTATCTTCGTTGGCAAGTGTAGCGGTGAACAATAATTATTGCAAACCTGCAATTAACACTAATAACGATATAAAAGTTGTTAATGGAAGACATCCGGTTGTTGAAATAATGCTTTCTAATGACAATTTTATTGGAAATGATACATATTTGAATGACAAAGATGACCGAACTATAATTTTGACCGGACCAAATATGGCTGGTAAAAGTACGTATATGCGTCAAATTGCACTGATTACTATTATGGCACATATCGGAAGTTTTGTTCCTGCTGATAGTGCAGATATATGTATTGTAGATAGAATTTTTACTAGAATAGGAGCAAGCGATGACTTGTCAGTTGGACAAAGCACATTTATGGTTGAAATGGTTGAAGTGTCCAATATTTTGCAATACGCAACAAACAAAAGTTTGATTATCTTGGATGAAGTGGGGAGGGGAACATCGACTTTTGATGGGCTTTCAATTGCGTGGGCTGTTGTAGAATATTTGGCTAGTCATCTTTCGGCAAAAACTCTTTTTGCTACACATTTTCATGAATTGACTCAATTGGAAGGAAAAGTTGAAGGGGTAAAAAATTACAATATTGCAATAAAGGATATCGATGGACATCTTGTGTTTTTAAGAAAAATTATGCGAGGAGGTGCGCAAAAAAGTTTTGGAATAGAAGTTGCATCATTGGCAGGTTTACCAGAAAATATAATAAAGCGCGCAAAAAACATTATTTCTGTTCTTGAAAAGAAAGAAATGTCTACAATAGATACAGTAAAAAAACCACAAAAAATAAAGACTAATATTGAAAGAATTGTAGACGATTTGGATATGGATAAAATTAGTCCAATGTTGGCTTTTGAAACTTTGTTGCAGATGAAGAGTCTTGTAGAAAAGGAAAAAGAATGATGATAAATATTTTAGATCAAAGCGTTGCAAACCGAATAGCAGCGGGTGAAGTAGTAGAAAGACCGGCATCAGTAGTAAAAGAATTGCTTGATAATGCAATAGATGCTAAGGCGACAAAAATTAACGTGGAAATAGAAAATGGTGGAATTGACAAAATTTCTGTAATCGACAATGGGATTGGCATCCGTGAAGACGATATTGTAAAGGCATTTTTGCCGCACGCTACAAGTAAAATAAAAACTATTGAAGACTTGAATAATATTTTTACATTAGGGTTTAGGGGCGAGGCGTTGTCTAGTATTGCCAGTGTATCCCAATCATCAATTTTGTCAAAAACAAAAGAAAGTGACTATGCAACTGAATTATGCGTCAATGGTGGTGAGTTTGAAAAACCTAAGCATTCATCAGGAATTAATGGAACGCGATTAACTGTAAGAAATTTGTTTTATAATACTCCGGCAAGAAAAAAATTTTTGAAAAAAAATAAATATGAAGAAAATGAAATTACAAATGTATTGTCAAGATATATTATGGCAAATACTAATATTTCTTTCAAATATATCGTAGATGGTGAAATAGTTTATAATACGAGCGGAGATGGACTACTTAATGCTATTTGTGCAATTTATGGACAAGAAATAAAAGACAATCTGTTAGAAGTTAATTATAAAAATGATGATTATGAAATAAAAGGTTTCGTTGGAAAAATCGATTTTACAAAACCAAACACCACTTACCAAACATTAATTGTAAATGGTAGATACGTTGTAGAACCTATTGTTTCAAAAGCGGTTTACTCGGCATATGAAGATTACTTGATGACACGCCAATTTCCGTTTTTTGTTTTGAACATAAATTTGGATTATTCAAAAATAGACGTTAACGTTCATCCAAGTAAGATTAATATCAAATTTGATGAGCCAAGTAAAGTCTATGATGTGGTGTACGAATGTGTGAGAAAAGCATTATTCAAATATATTGAAAGTAAATATGAAAAAACTCAGACGAAGGTCGAAAATAGTATTGATACTGTAAAATATGAAAACATTTCTGGCAAAAGTTTTGGGGAAATGGTGTCAGAAGTGCAAATTGAATCGATTAAAGAAAAGAATAATATTAATTATGACTTTCGTCAAAACAAAAATGAAAACATCTTTCCAAATAATTCAGAAGTGCAAAAAAATGTCGAAAATGTTTCAATTTTTGACAAAAAAGTCGAAAATTACATTGAATTTCAAAATTTTAAAACAATCGGAACTGCTTTTAGTGAGTTTTTGATATTAGAACAGGGAGACAATTTGATTTTTATTGATTTTCACGCTGCACACGAAAGGCTAAATTATGATAAATTTAAAAATCAACTTGAAGAAAAAAATATTTTAGTTCAAAATTTGCTTGTTCCATTTACATATACAATGTCAGCAAACGAACTTGATTTTATACTTGAAATGAAAAACAGATTTGTAGAATTAGGTTTTGAGATGGATCAGTTTGGGAAAAATGATATAAAAATATCTAGTGTACCTCTATCATTTAAAAATATAAATTTAAACAAATTTATAAATGATTTGCTTTATGATATGAAAAATTTTAAACCAAAATTTGATAGAGAAATCGATGAATTTATTGCTCAACGCGCTTGTAAATCATCCGTCAAAGCAGGTCAGACACTAAACGAGATGGAAATACAAAGTTTGCTGTCAAATTTGGATACAAAAAAACCTGTTTTGTTATGTCCGCATGGCCGACCAATAATAGAAG
This sequence comes from Clostridia bacterium, assembly GCA_028704215.1. GTDB lineage: Bacteria > Bacillota > Clostridia > Christensenellales > UBA1242 > STF1-107. The sequence continues at coordinate 13,329 of JAQVLJ010000010.1, read as the reverse complement.
TAATACCAAAGTCTGATATTGAAAAATGGTTTAAAAGAATTGTATAATATGAAAAAAATTTTGATAATTACGGGACTTACAGCCACTGGAAAAAGTGGTTTTGCAATCGATTGCGCATTAAAATATAATGGTGAAATTATTTCTTGCGATAGTGTTCAAATTTTTAAAGGGCTTGACATTGGTTCAAACAAAAATACGGAGATACAAAACAAAGGTGTAAAACATCATCTAATTGATGCTTTGAATCCAAATGAAGAGTATAGTGTCGGCCAATTTGTTAAAGATTGTAAAAATTTTATTGATAAAATTGAAGGCAAAAATAAGCTACCTATAATTACAGGGGGGACTGGTTTGTATGTAAAAGCGTTAATAAATGGCTATAATTTTGCAAATTTTGCAAAAAATGATGAGTTCCGAAACACTTTATTACATTATGCAAATGAATATGGAAATGAATATGTTTGGAAAATTTTGAATGAATTCAATCCAGATTTGGCAAAAACTGTTCACTTCAATAATTTAAAAAGAGTGATTAGATATATTGAAATAGAAAAATTTGGTAACAAAACAACTAAAAACACAAGTATTCTGTCAAAACACAATGTTTTAATTTTGTGTTTAACAAAAGAAAGAAAATTACTTTATGATCAGATTAATAAACGGGTTGATGAAATGATCAATGCTGGTTTGGTTGAAGAAGTAAAAAACTTACTTGCAAGTGGTGTCGATAAAAATGCTCAATCATTGACAGCTATTGGTTATAAAGAAATTGTAGATTATTTTTCAGGTATCATTCCACTTGAAAGGGCAATTGAATTAATAAAACAACATACACGTAACTACGCAAAAAGGCAATTAACCTTTATGAAACAAATTGAAAATATAAAAATAGTAGATGTTACTAACAACTATGATGAAGCGACAAAACACGTTGAAAAGTTTTTAAAAGAGGAAGAAAATGATTAAATTAAATGAAAAAATGACAAATCTTATTGAAGAATGCGAATGTGATTGTAAAAACGCTTTTGAAAATATAGAAAAAATAGCATTAAGTAACCAATTAAAAGTCTTGAATGCATTTAACGAAGTTGGGATAGAACAAAGACACTTTATTGGAAGTTCTGGATATGGTTACGATGACATAGGCAAAATAGCACTAAGTAAGCTGTTTTGCGAAGTTTTTCATACTGAAACCGGCCTTGTCTCTCCACTGATATCAAGTGGCACAGAAGCGATAAGCCATACGCTATTTGGACTTCTTAGACCAAATGATTTGATGTTGAGTATCACAGGAAGACCTTATGATACATTGCAAAAAATTTTGTTTGGTGTTGAAGGTCAGGATATTGGAAGCCTTAAAGATTATAATATTAATTATGATGAGATCGATTTGAAAAACGGTGACTTTGATAGTGAAAGTATTATTTCATATTTAGAGAAAACAAAACCAACATTGATTTATGTTCAAAGGTCAAGAGGGTATTCACAGAGAAATGCACTCAGCATTGAAAAAATTAAAAATATTTTTGCTATATCAAAACGACTCAGTCCCAACAGCCTACTTGTTGTCGATAACTGTTATGGCGAATTTACAGAAGAAAAAGAGCCCTCAGATGTGGGGGCTGACATTATTATTGGTTCTTTGATAAAAAACGCCGGCGGTGGAATTGCTCCTAATGGCGGATATATTTTAGGTAAAAAGCAGCTTATTGATAGAATTTCGTATCATTGCACTTCACCTGCGTTAGGTGATGAAGTTGGATCCTATGCTCCAGGATACAAATCTTTTATGCAAGGATTGTTTTTATCTCCAATAATTGTAAAAAACAGCAAAAAAATAGCCCTTCTTACAAGCAAAGTAATGCGTAAACTTGGTTATAAAACAATTCCCGAAAACGACGAACAAAGTGATATTATTTGTTCCATACAATTTGATGACAGTGAAAAATTAGTAAAATTTTGTAGAGCAATCCAAAATGCGTCACCAATTGATTCAAACGCCTATACTGAGCCTTCCGATATGGCAGGGTATGCTGATAAAATAGTAATGGCATCAGGGTCATTTAATTTAGGATCATCTATTGAATTGTCTTGTGATGCACCTATTAGGCCGCCTTACACTGCATATATGCAAGGTGGATTAACTTATGAACATGGCAAAATTGCTTTGAATTATGCCTTACAACAATTATTAAATTAAATTTATAAAAAAAACTATGCGATTAGATGTGATACTTTATATGTTACGCATAGTTTTTTTGTTATCTAAAATTTCGAATAATGCCAACAACCTTGCCTAAAATTTCAACGTGGTCTATGTAGATATGCTGCATTAAGTTGTTTTCTGGCTGTAATCTAAAAAAGTTATTTTCTTTGTAAAATCTTTTTACAGTAACATCTCCATCAATCATTGCGACAATAATTTCACCATTGTTTGCAACATTTTGTTTATTGACTACTATGTAATCACTATTCAAAATACCGGCATTAACCATACTATCACCCTTAACGTGCAATATAAACAAATCAGTACCATTAAAAAATTTGTTAGAAATCGTTACATCGCCTTCTTTATTTTCTATAGCAGATATTGGTATGCCGGCAGCGATTGAACCTAAAATGGGAACGGTAATTGATTCGTGTTCATTTTTTTTGCTAACAATCTCTATAGCACGATTTTTAAATTTGTTTCTTATAATGCGGTCATCACTTTCAAGTGCTCTCAAATAATAACTTGCAGTAGACGTAGAACTAAAATTCAGCGCTTTGCAAATTTCTCTAATTGATGGGGGATAGGTATTTTTTTGTATGTAAGTAAATAAAAATTCGTATACCTTTTCCTTGTTTTGAGAATTCAATTTGATGTCCATTAAAATGTTCCTTTAATTTTGAATAAAATCATTTTATATCAATAATATTAAAAAAAAATACACAAGTCAAGCGAAATGTTCTAAAATGTTCGAAAAATCTAACGTAATTTCACTTTGTCTGCAGCGTTTTTTCGAATGTCTTCGCTAATTGCAGCATAATGTTTCTTAGTAATGTTCACATCTTTATGTCCCAAAACGTCCGCTACTATATAAATGTCATTAGTCGCTCTATAAAGATTTGTACCATATGTGCTTCGCAATTTGTGAGGAGAAATGTTTTTTAATGGAGTGACAACTCGCGCATATTTTTTTACTAGATTTTCAATGGCACGAACAGTCATACGTGTTTTTTGAATCGAAATAAACAAAGCTTTTTCTGTTTCAGGCAATCCCATAGTTGCACGAAAATCAAGATATCTTTTTAGGCTATCAGCCACTTCTGTAGAAAAATATAATATAACTTGATTTCCACCTTTTCTTATAATCTGAAAACTATTTGTAGAGAAATCCAAGTCTTCAATATTAAGTCCAACACACTCGCTAACACGAATTCCTGTGCCTAAAAACAAACTTAAAATTGCATTGTCACGTGCGGTAAACCTAGCATTATATTTTTGTTGATGTTTTGAAAAACCTTGCAAAGTCTCACTTACGTTAAGCATATTCGAAACCTCGTTTGGTTCAAGTCGAATGATTGCTTTTGTGTGAATTTTGGGCAATTTTACCTTACTTAATTCGTTTGATTTGATATAATTTTTGTCAAAAAAATATGTAAAAAAAGAACGTAGGCTAGATAGTTTTCGTGATTTCCCTTTTTCGCTATTAGTGAATACAATTCCTTTTTCATTATCATAATAAGATAAATATGCCAAAAATCTTTCAATCAACTCTGAATTAACTTTATTCATATCATCTATAGAAACATCTTTTATGTCCTTTATAAACCCAATTTCGTAAGTGGTCAAATAATTAAAAAATAATTTCAAGTCACGAGCGTAATTAACCCGTGTAAGTGCAGTTGTGTTATTTTGAATGCCAATAAAAAACACACTACAAAAAGCAGGTAATTCGTTTAACATTGTATTAAGCTTTTTCAAATTGTTTCTATTTCTTTCAATATAGTATGTAACAGACATAAACCCATAATAATAGATAGTTTTTTAAAAAGCAAACAAAATCAAGTATATCGTACGTATCTCTTCGCAAAAGAAGTGTTTTGCGAAGAGATACAAATATATCTATTTACCACCCTGCCCAAATATTCGCTTGTCCTGTTTAGATTTTTTGATAATTTGCATATAACTATTCACTAGTTATTTGTTAAATTACAATTTATAATTCAATCTATCCTCTTGTAAAGTTCAATATCATTTGACAAAAAAAATTGTTATATGTTAATATTTTATATGAGGTAGTGATATGAAAACTGTAGATTTGATTCCTATAATTTTGTATGAATTGTCGTATGGCGAAAAGTATGGTTATGAAATAATAAAAAATATAGAACAAAAATCAAATGGTCAGATCGAAATCAAACAACCGGCGCTGTATACTGTCCTAAAAAAGCTGGAGAGTAATAAGTTTATTACGTCGTATTGGGAGGACAGTGAAATTGGTGGAAAGCGACATTATTATAAGATAACTGACAATGGACAAAAGCAAGTTGATACATTACCAACCTATGATATTTTGTTGAGCAAAGCTTTTGATGATGTAGAGCAATTTTCTACGAAAACGCCCAACACATCCCCTACTAAATATGATGTTAAAGAAGACATAAATAAGGAAATTGATAGCGGCATTGACAACAAAACTAACACACAATTAAATATTGACAATCTAAATGTAATAAAAGGTGACGACGTTAATAATATTTCGTCAAAATTTACGCAAAAACAAACTAAGATAGTTGACTACAAAACTGAATTGGAAAAAATATATAGCAAAGCTAATATGCAATCTGCTGAAATAAGATTAGTACCGAAAGATTACAAATCAACCGATGAAGAAATTAAGCCGAAAGTTGAACCAGTACAAGTAAGTATGGATAAACATTTGACAATAGATGAAAAAATCAATAATTTTGCTAATAAAAAACAAGCTGAGGCTACATCAGACCAGTTAAAAACAGTTTTTGAAAATGTCGTAACATACGACTATATGGACTTTAAATCTGATCAAAACATAAAAAAGGCATATTCAATAGTAAAACAAAATTTGGTAAAAACCATGTTTTTTACTTTGTTTTTGTTAGGACAAGTGATTTTGTACTTTATATTAGCAGGCAGATTTGGGCACACTATATTATTTAATATTTGTATGGTAATTTTGTGTTTGGGATTAATATTCTACCCTACTCTTTTCTTTTACAACTTTAATTCTTTGAAAGAAAAACTTATTAATGACAAATATACATACAATATAAAACTAGATGGATTGATTCGAATTTTATCTACCATTGTCCTTTGGGGTATCATTATAGCACTAAACATTACAGGTGTAACGCTAGTTGGAAACAACATATTTGCATGGGAAAATTTTGGTAATTTTTATGTTCCATTATTAATTGTTGCGAATGTTTTATTTGAATATATTTTCAATTTAATTGCTTATAGACGCTATTCTTCGAAGTAATTTTCTTTATAAATTGTTTTAAATTATTTTTATTTGTATAAACAACAATAGCCAAGGTTATAACCGTGGCTATTATTATTGCCCAAATTACAAGACCCCACCCTCTAAATGGAATAATACTACCACTACCAAAATATGACAAACCTGCTACTCCAATGGCACGCGCCGATGCTGTAATATAAATAAATTTTTTGTATTTCATCGTAGTGATTCCTGCTAGCATACACAACATATCATCTGGAAAAAATGGCAAGAGAAGCATCAAAAACAAGATCCAACCGCCGTTATTGCCAAGATAGCTGCTGTATTTACTTACTTTTTCTCTGCTAAACAAAGCAAATATTATTCTTTTGCCTAACACTCTTCCCAATATGAACGCAATTAGTGAGCCAATAATTATACCAAGTGTGCTTATCAAAAATGTGAGAGTGGGCCCGTATATCAAACTTCCTGCCAAAATAGTAATCGCACTGGGAATTGGCAAAACTATGACTTGGAGAATTGTGATACCAAGAAATGCGAATACCCCACCCGCTCCGAATGATTTGATTACTTCTTTTATAGTTGATATAGATATGTTTCGAAGGAACCCAAATTTGCTTAAAATAAAGTAAATACAATATGTAATGAAAGTCAAAATTGTAGAATAAACAGCTATTTTAAACAGCTTTTCGTTACGGTTTGCTGTGCAACATAAGCATAAAATAAGCGCAAATACAACGATGTACAGCACATAATTAATATATTTTTTTTCTATAAACAAACTTAACGTGCAAAATACGCTCATTATACCTAAACATACAAAACAAACGATTATCCAAATCGTTTGCCATTTTTTACTCATTGCATTAAAGTGAAACATTTCTTAATTATGTATATTAAATATTTATAATAAAATATACTTAACTATTTACAAAGTTATCTATATATGTTAAAATACTACATAGTAAATAAGGAGAAATTGTTTTGTATCCTGTTTTGGAATTAAAAAGAGTATCAAAGTCATACAAAAATCGTATAGCAGTCAATTCAATGACTTTTAATTTGTATCCTAGCGAAATTTTTGGTTTGATTGGTCCAAACGGCGCTGGCAAATCTACTACTCTAAAAATGATATGTGGACTAACAGAAATAACGAGTGGCACTATTCGTGTTGATGGTTATGATGTAAAAACCAATTTTGTTAACGCTATAAAAAATGTGGGCGCAGTTATAGAAACACCTCAAATGTACCCATATTTGAGTGGCAGAAAAAACCTAGAAATTTATGCTAATTTTTATGGCAAAGCAGCCAAATCACGCATCAACGCTGTATTGGATATGGTCGGAATGCGTAATAGAGCAAAAGACAAATTTGGTACATATAGTTTAGGAATGAAACAAAGAATTGGTATAGCTCAAGCGCTTTTGAATAAGCCCAAATTGCTTATTTTGGACGAGCCAACTAATGGATTAGACCCGACTGGAATAATAGAAATAAGATCACTTTTGATTCAATTAGCAAAAAAAGAAAAAATAGCAATAATTGTGTCTAGCCATAACTTAACAGAGCTAGAACAAATATGTGATAGTGTTGCAATTATCAATCGTGGAAAACTAATTGATTACAAATCAATGAACGAAATACAAGATATGCTTGATGTTGAACAAAAAGTTTGTATAAAAGTGGACTACCCTAACTTTGCTGCTAAAATAATATATGATTCATTTGGTATTGATTCAGATATTTTAGGCAGTAGCATAATACTTTCTATTGAAGATAAAGACCTTACAAAAGTTATATCTTTACTTCTAAGCAGACACCTTACTGTTTATAGAATAGAAAAGATTGACCGCTCTCTTGAAGAGTTTTATCTTGATGTAATTATGCATTCTCAAAATTCCACATCGGTATTCTAAGGAGAATTCAAATGATTTCTGCAGAATTTAAAAAGACATTATCAAAACCAGGTATTTACGTGCTAATAATATTGTTAGCTGCTATTTTGGTCGTATCTGGACTTTTCTTTTCTCCAAAATCTTCTGTTCCTAACTTAGAAATATCGCTAAACGGAGATACTGTTGGAGAATTGTATACTTCTTTCGTTTATAATGAAAAAGTAAATTATGATGCACTTTTGGCACAAACTTATGCGAAAGACAATTTCTATCGTAATTTGGAAGATGTAAAACAAGGGGCTATTAGTATAATAGCAGAAATGGAAGAAAATATTAATTATTTATATTTGTATAGTGAGCCAAATTATATTATCACGCTGTCTGAATTGGACAATATCCGAAATGAAATTTTGGATTCTGCAGAAGCGGTTGTTCCTTATTTACGTGACAAAATGAATTTAAGCACAAACGGTCAGTATTTGATATTGGGTTCAGATAATACTCTACTACAAGTCAATGCATTACTGAGTGATGTAGTAATAAACTTTTCTGCCAGTGTGAGCACAAAATTGGAATACAAAACAATGGCTCAGAATTACAAAAGTTCTACTCAAGGTAACGACTTGAGGGTATGTTTAAACAAATTTGTTTACCCTACTCTATCAGAAGATTTTTTGGCAAATATATTTGATATATCTGACGAAACAAAAATTTCTATGTATGAAAAAATACAAGAAAGATTGCTTAACATAATGAGCAAAATTAATTTGCTAAATGACCAAATGACGCCCGAAACAGAAGTATTACCTGCTAACATAGATTTAATAAAAAAATACGCCAGTGAATACTGTCAGAAGATTTTGGTTTTTAAAGAACTAGTTCAGTACACTATTCAACAAGAAATTTTGAAAGACATTGATGAAAATACCGTTGCTACTTTTAAAAACTTTGAAACTTATACAGAGTATGGTGCGACTGAAATGCTTTCAGTATATCAATATTTATTTGATAAAAATCAAACAATTAGCAACTATGCATACCCTTTTGCATTTGGTATGTCTAGCAACGCAAATACTAACGCATATGATTTTGCTTTTTATGTATTAGAAATATTTGTTTTTATACTTATAATATTTGCTATTGCTAATGCGAGTGGAAGTATTTCAGGTGAAATATCATCCGGAACTATGAAATTTATCGCAATACGCCCTATTCAAAGAAGAGACATATATTATGGTAAACTTTTTTCAATCTTGCTTACGTGCGCAATTGTTCTACTATTTGGGGCTATAACAAGTATGATTACAGGATATATAATGTATGGTACTCAATCACTTCCTATACTTACAGTATTAAATGCTACAAATGTAATGGTACTCGAACCAATTATATTATTAACACTTTTCATGCTCTCATCTTTGTTAAAAATTTTAGTTTATATTTTGATTGGTTTGGCATTATCATGTCTGTTAAAATCAAATGTTTTGTCTGTTGTTATTGCATCTTTACTATATTTTGGAAATATTATTATAAGAGCTTTGGGTGTTCTTACAAACTTTATGAAGTTTAACCCTCTTGCAAATCTTGATTTTTATGATTATTTTGCAGGTATTAGAGGTGGAAATAGTACATTACAATTAATTTCTGACACGATTACAGGAAGTGGCGACATAATGCTTACAGCTTTTTATATCGTGTCATTAACAATAGTTTTGACAGTAATATCACTAATTTGCATTAGAAAAAAAGAATTTTAAAAATATAAAATAGGAAGAATTTTAAAAAAAAAGGAGTTACTCCTTTTTTTGTTTGTCATCATTTTTTGGTCGATTTTTTTCTATCTCATTTCGAGCCAATTCGTCGCATCTATTATTGAATTCGTTATCAGAATGACCTTTGACTTTTATCCATTCAATATTGTGATAATTTGATAGATATATTAGCTCTTTCCACAAATCAATGTTTAATACTTCTTTGTTGTTCGCACCTTTAAAATTATTTACTCGCCACTGCTCTATCCAGCCCATTTTAAATGCGTTAACCACATAAGCTGAGTCAGAATACAACTTTACATTACACGGTTGATTAAGAGCCTTTAAAGCGTTTATAGCAGCAGATAACTCCATTTGATTATTGGTAGTTTGTTCCGAATATCCACTAATTTCTTTTTTTGTTTTGCTGTAGAATAAAACAGCACCCCAGCCACCAGGACCGGGGTTGTTTGAACATGCGCCATCTGTATAAATTTCTACTAGTTTTTTCATTATTTTGCCACATCTGTGAAACGTGATTCACGGATAACGTGTACTTTTATTTGACCTGGATAATCCAGTTCATTTTCAATTTTCTTTGCAATATCACGCGCCAAAACGATTGCTTTGTCATCAGATATTTCGTTTGGTTTTACCATAACACGAATTTCCCTTCCAGCCTGAATTGCGTAAGTTTTTTCAATACCTTCAAATGAATTTGCAATATTTTCTAGATTTTCAAGACGTTTGATATAGTTTTCTAATGATTCACGTCTAGCACCTGGTCTTGAACTGCTAATAGCATCAGCCGCCTGTACCAATACTGCTTCAATAGTTAGTGGTTCGATATCATTATGATGTGCAGCAATACAGTGAACAACAGCATCTGTTTCCTTGTATTTTTTTGCTAAATCTACACCGATAGATACGTGAGTACCCTCGACTTCATGGTCAACTGCCTTTCCAATGTCGTGCAATAATCCACCACGTGCGGCAATCTTTTGGTTTGCACCCACTTCAGCAGCGAGTAAACCGGCAAGATAAGACACTTCAAGTGAATGGTTCAAAACGTTCTGACCATAACTAGTACGATATTTTAATCTTCCAAGTACCTTGATGAGTTCTGGATGCATATTGTGTATATCACAATCAAAACAAGCATTCTCGCCCGCTTCTTTTATTGTCTGTTCTACATCTTTTCTAACTTTTGCAACCAATTCTTCAATTCTTGCAGGATGAATTCTACCATCCAATATTAATTTTTCAAGTGCAATACGCGCAATTTCTCGACGCATTGGATCAAAGCCTGATAAAGTAATTGCTTCAGGAGTATCATCAATTATTAAATCAACACCTGTAGCAGTTTCAAGTGCACGAATATTACGACCCTCTCTGCCTATAATACGTCCTTTCATCTCTTCATTTGGAAGAGGAACTACTGAAACAGTAACCTCGGCTGTGTGGTCTGCCGCGCATTTTTGTATTGCTAACGTTATAATATTACGCGCTTTTTTGTCTGCGTCTGCACGTGCATTATCTTCTATATTTTTTGCAATTTTTGCAGCGTCAATTTTTGCATCTTCTGTAAATAAACTTACCAATTCTTCTTTTGCTTTTTCCTTTGAAAAACCAGAAATTTCTTCCAATTTTTTTACAATTTGAATATGAGTCGTTTCTAATTGTGCTTGTTTTTTGCTTAAACTGTCTTCTTTTTCTCTAAGATATGATTTAGTTGAATCTAACTCTTCGATTTTCTTTTCTAAAACTTGTTCTTTTTTGTCCAAATTTTGTTCTTTCTGAATTAAGCGGTCTTCACTTCTTTGTGCCTGTTCACGTCTTTCTTTGTTTTCTTGTTCAAACGCACTTTTTAACAAGTTAATTTCATCAGTCGTGTGTTGAATTTGTTCTTTTTTTGCATTTTTTGCTTGCGCGTAAGCGTCTTCCAAAATTTTAGCGGCAGTTAATTTTGCGGTCTTAATTTTATTTGCTTGTAAGATATTTTTTAAGATGAAGCCTACTGCTCCACCTGCAACTAATGCTATAATACCAATTACTAATGCTAAAACTATAGAAACTGTTGCTACACCAAGCAATGCAATATTGCTAATGTACATAGTTTTCTTTACCTTTTAAAATGTATTATTATACATAATTAACTATACAATAACCAAGTGACATAGTCAAGTGAATGCAAAAATTATATTTGGATAATTTCCATATTTTGTATCGCATTTTGTAAAAAACTTGGCAAATCAATTTTTGCTTCTTCATTAATTGCAATGTCAAGTTTTGGTTTTATTACGGGCTGTTTTGGTAAAAACACCGTGCAACAATCTTCATAAGGCAATATTGACGTTTCAAATGTGTTTATTTGTTTTGCTAATGATATAATTTCATCTTTGTTAAACGCAATGAGTGGTCGCAGAATAGGTGTAGTTTTTCGTGCGTTGTCAGTTAATGTTAATCCTTCGATTGTTTGTGATGCAACTTGTCCTAGACTTTCTCCAGTAATTATTGTTTTGTATCTATATTTTTCTGCCAAAATTTCTGCTATTTTTATCATACTTCTTCGTAACAATGTGATAGCGTACTCTTCTTTGCAATTTATATGAAATTGCTCTTGTATTTGTGTCATAGAAACAATATACATATATCTACAACCAATATAGGGTTTGATTATTTTTGCCAACTCTACTACTTTGTCTTTTGCCATCGGGCTGGTGTAAGGATAACTATTGAAGTGTAAAATGTCTTGTCTAAGTCCCCTTTTTGCCATCATATAGCCGGCAACAGGGCTATCTATTCCGCCAGACAAGAGCAATAAGCCATCTCGATTTTCGCCCAAAGGCATACCACCTGCAAGATAAATAAATTTATAAAAAATAAAAGACTTTCCATTTTCACGGATATCAACATTTACTAATGTATCTGGGTTTTTTACATCTACAAATGCTTTTTTATTATTATCAAGAATTATTGCACCCAACTGTGCTTCAAAATCAAGAGATTTTATAGGAAATTTTTTGTCAGCACGCTTACAATGAACTTTAAAGCTACCTTCAAGACTGATACCTTTAACAAAATCAATGATTGTATCCACATTCGAGTCAACTTCGTCCGCAACACTAATTGAAAAAATACCAAAAACTTTTTTCAAATCACTAATAACATTTTCAACATCTTTTTCATCAAAATTTCGTATTACATATCTACTTGGTATTTCTTCAATACTTAAATTGTATTTTTTTAAAGCGTTTTTTATATTATCACGTAACAGTTTTAAAAAATAATGACGATTGTTCCCTTTTAAATGTATTTCCGAATATCTAATTAATATTACTTTGTTCATTTGGACACCTTTTCCCTGTATTCTTTTGTGCAATTGTTTAACGCCTTTGCCAAATCAATTATATCATTTTTTGTTATATCTTCACCAAAACTTATTCTGATACTGCCTTCAATATATTCCTTGTGGATATTCATATTTTCCAAAACCCTATTATCTTTGTGGCGAGAATTACAAGCAGAACCAATGCCAATCAAAAACCCTTTGTCTTGCATCATATACTGCAATGTTTCTGCTCTTACATTTTTGTAGCAAATGCAAATAATATTGTTAACACAATTTTTATTGGATACTATTAATAAATTATCTTTAACCAAATTATTTAGAAATAGATTTTTGTATTCTTCAAAATGATTGTTAAGGTGTAAAATTGCTTCACTCAAGGCAGTATCAAAAGACATTATTGCTGCATAATTTTCTGTGCCACCTCTAAAAGCATTTTCTTGTCCCCCTCCGATAAGATATGGTATGAATTTTTCGGGGTATCTAACATACAACCCCGCTACACCACGGACACCGTTAATTTTGTGAGCACTAATTGTATAAAAATCTATATCTAATTTGGACAAATCAATTTTCACTTTGCCAACAGCTTGTACGCCATCAACATGAATAATGATATTTCTATTTTTTTGTTTGATCACTTTTGCAATTTTTTCAATATCATTAATTGCACCAGTTTCATTATTAACGTGAATTATTGATACAAAAGTAGTCTTTTCATCAATTAAACTCAATAAATGTTCAATATTTACAGTTCCATCTCCGCATAGATTAGCAAACTCAATATCGTACCCTTCATTTTTTAAAGCAACTGCATGGTTGTAAACTGATGAATGTTCACCCATAG
>JAQVLJ010000063.1 GCA_028704215.1 Clostridia bacterium | reverse complement strand
TATGCTGTCACCAACTTTGCAACGACCTTGTTCAATTTTTCCAACCGCAAGTCTACCAAGGTAGTCGTTGTGTTCGGCAGATGATATTAATATCTTAAAAGGTTTGTTTTCATATCCAACTGGTGCGGGTATGCTTTTTAAAATAGTTTCAAATAGTGGAACCATATCTGTTCCTTCTCCGTTTTCTTCTAATGAACTAGTACCAAAACGCGCAGAACAGTATACAAAAGGTGAATCAAGTTGTTCATCTGTTGCATCTAGGTCCATTAATAATTCTAATACTTCATCTTTTACTTCTTTTACACGAGCATCAACACGATCAATTTTGTTAATAACCACTATCACTTTTAAGTTCAATTTAAGTGCTTTTTCTAGCACAAAACGAGTTTGGGGCATAGTACCTTCAAAGGCATCAACTACAAGCAAAACACCGTCTACCATTTTTAGTACACGTTCTACTTCTCCGCCAAAGTCAGCATGTCCGGGAGTGTCCACAACATTAATTTTTACTCCATTATAAATACAACTAGCATTTTTTGCTAGTATAGTTATACCTCTTTCTCTTTCGATTACGTTGCTATCCATTACTCTATCCATAACCACTTGGTTTTCATGAAAAACATTTCCTTGTTTAAGCATTTCGTTAACAAGAGAAGTTTTGCCATGGTCAACGTGGGCAATGATTGCAACATTTCTTATTTTTTCGTTTGTCATAATTTCTCAACTTTTATTGCTTTTTTAAAAAAAAGCGCCTGCATATTCTAGCAGATTAAAACGCAAAATTCAAGGGTTATGCTAATTAATTTTATTTTTACATATAAAAAAGTATATTGACATTCATCTTAACCTCTGCTAATCTAATATTAAGTATGTATTATATATACTTTGCACGTGTAAATTGAGGTAAAAAATTGTGTTAGTAATTAGCAATCTTTTCAAAAAATATAACAAAAACAAATATTATTCTGTGTCGGATTTGTCTTTAAACGTCAATGATGGAGAAATATTTGGTTTTTTGGGACGCAATGGCGCTGGAAAGTCCACAACTATTAAATGTATTTTGGGTATTCTGCCATACGAAAAGGGCAGTATAGAACTTGATGGCGTGGATTTGGTAAAAAATCCGAATGAAGTAAAACAAAAAATAGGATTTGTCTCCGATGAAAGAATTTCATACGAAAATTTGACAGGACGAGAATATGTCAACTTTATTGGCAATATTTATAACGTTGATTCAGAACAAATGAAGGCATTACTTAACGAGTACGCTGAAAGATTCAAAATGACTGCTGTTTTGGATGCGCCTATTCGTACATATTCGTTTGGACTAAAACAAAAAATCAGTGTTATTGCTGCACTTATTCACAAGCCAAAATTGTGGATTTTGGACGAGCCGATTATTGGACTTGACCCTGAGGCGGCGGCCGAAATAAAACAATGTATGATAGAAACAAAGATTGAAGGCAATATCGTGTTTTTTTCATCCCATTACATAGATATGGTGGAAAAACTTTGTGACCGAGTAGCGATTATTGATAGAGGAAAACTTCTTGAAGTAATCGACATGAAGGAATTTAAAAAATCCAACAAAAATAGTTTGGAAGAGTATTATTTAGATTTGATAAAATCAATGGATAAATAAAAAGGAATACAAATGAAGCAGTTTTTGACATTATTCAAATTAGAATTCAAAAATCGCCGCAAAATTGTAAATAGCAATCATTTGGTTACTAACAAAATTTTGCAGATTTTTTCTTTTGTATTAAAAACTGTTTTAATCACTCTGATTGGTTTAGTTATCAGTAGATATATCATTAGACTATTTGTTGCAAACGACATTGAAAATGAATTTTTGTTGTTTTACATTTTGTTGTTTCAGGGTATTCAATTTATCAATCTGCTTATTGCAATGACCAAAAGTCTTTATTCTGTTAACGAAAGCAAAGAAATCCTTAGTATGCCTATAGATTATACAAAAATGTTTTTTGCAAAGGCAGGATATATGTTTGTACAGCAATTTTATTTTATGCTTGTACTGCTTGTCCCCGTACTTATTGAGTGGGGTGTTATGACTTCGCAAACATATTCATTTTATCTTATGATTTTACCTTGTGTACTACTTATTCCCATTGTCCCTTTCTTTTTGGCAACTATTCTTAGTATTCCAACAGTAAAAATTATGAATTTGTTAGAAAAAAGATTTGTCATAACATTTATTATGTTCGCAGTTCTTATTGGAGTTGGATTCTATTTTTATATAGATTTGTTAAAGCTTTTGATGACCTTGCTAAACGCCGAAAATTATGCATCAATTATGACCTTGGAAATGGTAGACAATATCCAAATATTTGCTTCTTCGCTATATTTGGAATTACTTTTCAAAAATATGTTACTATTTACAAACTTTTTGAAAAGCGCATTGGTTGTTATTACAATATGTTTTGTTTGTATTGGGTTGACCTATGTTCTGGTTAAGGCGTTTTATTTTGGTATACTTCGCCGTAGTGTAATGAGAGATCCAAAATTTGCTATCAAAAAGACAAAATTAAAAAAACAAAATATATTTTGGTTACTTATGAAAAAGGAATTTTTGACAATTTACAGAACTCCAAATTATGCTTTTTCATTTTTGACCATTGCATTGACCATGCCAATAATTGTGTTTTGTGCCAATAGTATATTGACTGAAATAGGGGTTTTGCAAGTGGGAGCAAGGCTTTATCCTGCACTCACATTGCTTATTATATTAATTTTTATGACACTCATAACTTCATTTGCCGCAACAAGTATTACACGTGAGGGACGCAGTTTTGTTCTTACAAAAACGATGCCAGTAAGTGCAATTACTCAAACAAAAGCAAAAATTTGCTTGTATATGAGTATTACGTTGTGTGCTATTTTGGTTAGTGGTCTGGTTTTGTACTTTTCAAATTACATACAACTTTTGGACTTTTTTGTAATATCTATGATAGGAACACTTGTAAGTTATGGTGGGATATGTAATGCAGTAAATGTGGATACAAAACATCCCCAATTCAATTATTTGAGTGACAATCTAGTTTTGCAAAACAATAGCAACATAGCAAAAAGCGTGATTTCAAACCTTATCTTTGCCTTTATAATCGGCGTTGCTTCAATTGTTTTGGTATTGTTGTTACCAAAACTTATTTGGTATGCGATAATTATAACTTGCGCTTTAATATTTGCACTAATATGTCGAGGTCTTTTGTTCAAAAATTACAACAAAAAATATTATAATATAGAGTATTAAAAGGAGTAGAAATGAAAAAGTTACTGATATTTCTAATGCTGGTTTTGCCAGTAATTGCAATAGCAGTTTTGAACCTTACCATATCAGTTGTTGCTGATACGGTTTCTATTCCTGTGGAAAAAATAGAATTTGCACATCAAACAGTTGTTTCTAATATAGATGATGACATCAATTTGAAACCCAATATATATCCTATCAACGCAACAAATAAATCACTTATATGGGAAAGTTCAGATACTAATGTAATAATCGTTGACCCAAATGGCGAAATTAGTTTTGTTGGTTTCGGTAGTGCTTATGTTACTGTGACTTCACTTGATGGCAACAAAAGGGCTAGTTGCTATTTTGTAATTACTGATACCTCTGTTCATCAAGTGATTTTGTATACCATTGGTGATACTTATAGTTGCAAAGTCAATGAAACTTTGCAGATTTTTGCAGAAGTATTACCTTTTGAGGCGATTGATAGAGAAGTAGTGTTCACTTCAAGTAATGTGTTTGTTGCAACTGTTGATGGTGCTGGTCTGGTTAGAGGCATTTCGGCTGGCAGCACGACAATTGTGGCTCGAAGTGTAGATGGCAACCATATTTCCAGTTTGGAAATTGAAATATACGAAGACATTACTTCTTTTACTTTACCATCTTATATTTTAAGTGAACAATCATATTATCAGTTGGATTGCAAAGCGCAACCATTAAGCGCAGATATTACAAAAATTAATTTTAGTGTTGACGATACGGATGTTGCCACTGTTTCAAAAATGGGTAAAGTAGTTTTCGTTAAAGCTGGCATCATTGAAGTGACTGCTCAGTATGAAGATATGCATAAAACTTGTTTGGTTGAATATGCAGATGGATACATATGCGATTTGACAGTTTCGGATACTATAAAAACTATTGATTATAGTGATATGACTTGGCAGATAAATTATGCGACCAGTCCAATCAACTTGTACAATACTCATATGACTTTTGCTTCTTCAAATAATAATGTGGCTACTGTAAGCGATACTGGATTGGTAGAACTTGAAGGCGGCGGAGTATGTAGTATAAACATATCCGCTGTAAGATATGACAGAACAGTTTTGCAAAAAAGCATTACTCTTTTTGTAACTCGTGATTGTGAGCAAATACTTAGCGAAAATATCGTGACTGCCGTTGCAAACACGCAAATAACCTTTTCTTCTTTGCCGGAAGACAACACTTGTGAAAATTATTATTTTTATACAGATAGTGACATTGCAATAGTTGATGACAAAGGAGAAGTAACATTTAGTGAGCGAGGAGTTGCCTTGTTTACAATTTATGG
>JAQVLJ010000062.1 GCA_028704215.1 Clostridia bacterium | reverse complement strand
AAAGGTGTGATTAAATCAAAAATTACTGAACAAAAAATAGATGAGATGATAACAGAATCCTATAAGGCTTTAACATCTAATAAAGATGAAGCAAATAAAAAGATAAAAGAGGAGAAAACAAAAATGGAAACAAAAACATTAAAATTGACATCATTGAACACAACTGAATATCCAGATAAGGAAATTGACTGTGTGGTTGTAGATGATATGAAACAGTATGCTACAGCATATGTTGAGTATTTATCCTCAAAAGGCAAATATCCACAAAAAGCAAAGAAAACATCAGTTGTAGAAGCAAGATTAGGATTGGTTGGAGAGGAAGTGGATACAAGACCAAGAGTACAACGTGATGGAAAAATATATGTTATTGGAGAAACAAAAGGAAAGGTAAAAGTTGAAGGAAGTATGATAGTTAAGAATCCAGACGGTGAAGAATATGTTGTCAAGCCTGAAGCTTTTTCAAAGAAGTATAAAAAAACAGAAAAAGATGGTTGGTATGAACCTATTGCAGAACCTATTGAATATGTTGTTTTACAACAAGATATTGCTTTTAAGGCTCCATGGGGAGAAGATATGTTTGGAGTTAAAGGAGCGGCAATTAATATATCAAATTTAGATGATATTTATGCAATTCAAAATGAAGCATTTAACAAAACTTATACTCCTTCTGATGTTAAAGAATGCGTTATGTGCGAAAACAATTAAAATTTTGAACTAAAATAAAAACGGCTGTACTTTTTATAGTATAGCTATTTTTTTATTTTATAAGCTGTAAGTGAAAAATATGATGCAAATTGTGCCGAAGGTGGGACTTGGTGCAGTGAGTAAAACGAACAAACGACGAACACGTAATGCATAATCATATAATAAATATGGCGTGTTCGTGGAGTACAAGCACGGTGGGTTCAAGTAAATAAAAAAAATTAGATACTCAATGATATCTAACTTCATTTGGTGCCGAAGGTGGGACTTGGTGCAGTGAGTGAAACGAACAAACGACGAACACGTAATGCATAATTATATAATAAATATGGCGTGTTCGTGGAGTACAAGCACGGTGGGTTCAAGTAAATAAAAAAAATTAGATACTCAATGATATCTAACTTCATTTGGTGCCGAAGGTGGGACTTGAACCCACACACCCTTGCGAGTACCAGATTTTGAGTCTGGCGCGTCTGCCATTTCACCACTTCGGCTTAAATATTTGTTATTTATTTGACTGTAAATTAATTATGTTCATCTTATGTGGATTTGATGTCTTCTTACCGACTTGTCTATTAATTTGCTTCTTACAATTTGTCATAATATAATTGTAAATCCATAAGTTTGCTTGGTCTAATTTAATGTTTTCAGTCAAATCGGATTGTATCATATAAATTGTGTTTTGCCAAGTATTTTTTGATATTTTTTTTGACTTGTTTTGTTAGACAAAAACAATGTGTTATTGTATAATATTTTTGTTAGGCGGGAAATTGAATGGATTTGACTACACAAAAAAGCAACATTAATCTGAAAAGAGTGATTCGTTATAGTAATGAAAATATAACAAAATTGGTTAATGAAAGTGAAAAGCGTTTGAAAAAACAATTAAATGATTTGACTAACCATATTTTGAAAGAATCTGAAAATATTGATATGATACTTTTGGCAGGACCGTCTTGTTCTGGTAAGACCACTTTTTCGCAAATGCTTGCAGACAAATTGCAAGAAAATGGTGTTACGACGACTATTATTTCGTTAGACAATTTTTTTGTCGACAGGGACAAAACTCCTTTTTTGGAAGATGGTGTTACAAGAGATTATGAGTCGTTAAAGTGTTTTGATTTCAATCAAATACGTAAGTGTTTTACCAACCTTAAAGAAAAAGGTGTGCAATCATTCCCAGTATATGACTTTATTAATGGAAAAAATTTGCCTGATAGTTTGACATTAACATGGAAAAGGCCACAAAAAATCATTTTTGAAGGGCTACATACTCACAATCCAGAATTGATAGAAAATTTAGGCTTTGACAAATTGTTTAAGTTGTACGTATGTGCAAATTCAGATTTTGTAATGGACAAAAAAACCGCTATTTCTTCCGACCAACTGCGATACATGCGACGCATCACGCGTGATAGAGTATCGCGCGGACACACGCCACTTTCCACCTTTACCACTTGGCCTCACGTTTTGGCAGGTGAGGAGCAGTATATCAATCAATTCAAATACACTGCTGATTATCTGATCGATACCGTCCATCCTTATGAGCTGTGTTTGTATAAGTTTTATGCAGGAGCCATTTTGGGCTCTATGAAGTATAGTGGTGAATCCTTGTATTTGAATTTTGTTTTGAAAGACATAAAAGGATATAACAAGAGCATTATTCCAGATTTTTCATTAATGTGGGAATTTATCAAAGTATAATTATTATTAAAAAACACCGTTTGGTGTTTTTTTTTAGTTTCAAAACAAAAGCAATAATAAAATCGTTTCTAAGATTGCGTTGATTGTGTTATAATAATGTTATGGAAAAGTTTTTGATTATAGATGGCAACAATATAATGAATAGAGCATTTTTTGCTTTGCCACCACTTCAATCGACAGAAGGTGAAATGTGTAATGCCGTGTATGGCTTTACAAATATTTTGTTGAAGGTAATCAAAGACATTCAACCAAAATACCTTATGGTAGCTTTTGATAGTGGAAGACAAACTTTTAGGACTGAATTGTACAAAGAATACAAAGCACAACGTACAGGTATGGCTGATGAATTAGCGTCGCAATTTCCAATAATGACTGACCTTTTGGAAAAAATGGGCATCACAGTCATCAAAAGAAAAGGTGTCGAAGCGGATGATGTAATAGGTACTTTGACTAAAAAGTACAATGCAGAATTTGTGCTTTTGTCAGGAGATAAAGACCTTTTGCAACTTATCAAAGAAGACACAACAGTTTGGATGCTACAAAAAGGTCTAGCGAACGTAGAAAAAGTGGATATAAAAAGGCTCAAAGAACTAATGGGCTTGCGTCCAAGTCAGATTGTTGACTTGAAATCACTAATGGGTGATAAAAGCGACAATATACCAGGCGTAATGGGTATAGGCGAAAAGGGTGCGATGATACTTTTGAATGAATTTAGTGATTTGGAAAACGTTTACAATAATATAGACAATATAACTTCGAAAAGTATGAAGGAAAAATTGTTGAACAATAAAGATATGGCGTTTTTGTCAAAAAAACTTGCCACAATAGATACAAATATTCCGATTGAACAAAAGCTAGAAGATTTTACTTATGAATATCCGTTTAATGATGAAGTAAAAAAGATTTTTGCAAAACTGGACTTCAAAACTTTTTTGACCAGAGATATTTTTTCAAACAATGTAGTTGAGCAAGAGCCTTATGTTAGAGCAAAAACGGAACAGATTAGTTTGTTCGATACAAATGATGTTTTGCCGTCAGACGAGGATACAAAAGTCGTAGAGATAAAAAGTGTTAGCGAAATCAAGGACAAATTGAAAAATTCCAAAATGGTTGCAATGCACAATCTTAACTTTGTGTGGAATTTTGCCACCAATGAAAACGAACAATTCGTTTTGCCCAAGAATGTAGAGGACGATGCCGAATTTTGTGATTTTTTCAAAAATTTATGTGAAAGTAGCAATATTGAAAAAATTGTTTTTGATGCAAAAAAATTGAAGCATATTTTGTATGAACAAAACATAAAACTAGTCAATTACTTTGATGTTTCGCTTGCTGTTTATATCGCAAAAGGTAGTGACATAAGTTTGGATTTTGCTGATGTGATGAAGATGAACAATCTCAGTGTCGCAAATTGCGCAGGTAATCTTATCAAATTGAAAAACGAATATTTGTCTGTATTGAAAGCACAAGACCAGTTGTCTTTGTATTATGAAATTGAACTTAAACTTGTTGAAGTTTTGTTTGAAATGGAAATAAACGGTTTTGCAGTAGATAAGAGTCAAATATATGAACTATCTCAAAAATACAAAAATGAATCAAATGAAATAAGCAAAAAAATATATGAGTTAGTAGGATTTGAATTCAACATCAATTCTCCAAAGCAATTATCCGAAGTGCTTTTTGATAATCTAAAAATAGAGTACAAAGGCAAAAAAAGCACAGGGATAGATGTATTGGAGGCAATAGAGAACAAGCATGCCATTGTGCCATTATTGATTAGGTATAGAAAAATTAACAAATTGATTTCGACTTACCTTGATGGATTGTTACCACACATAAAAGAGGATGGCAAAATTCACACTACCTTTTTGCAAACTTTTACTTCCACTGGGCGTTTAAGCAGTCGTGACCCAAATATGCAAAATATTCCGATAAAAGATGATGAAAGCAGAGAACTTAGAAAAATGTTTGTTTCTTCTTTTGAGGACGGGGGTATAACCAGTGCGGACTATAATCAAATAGAATTACGATTGATGGCACACCTTAGTAACGATGAAAATATGAAAAGTGCATTTTTGAATAAAAAAGACATTCACAGAAGCACTGCAAGTCAGATTTTTGGAGTGGACGAAACGGATGTAACTTCTCACATGCGTTCAGTTGCAAAGCGTGTTAACTTTGGCATAATTTATGGCATAAGCCAGTACGGTC
>JAQVLJ010000009.1 GCA_028704215.1 Clostridia bacterium | reverse complement strand
AGTAGCCCATTCGAACAAACTGGATTGCTTTGTCTTTTCTTTGTTTCAAAGCAAATGGCTCAACGTACGAAGTGTATAATTTCATAGAGTTGGTATTGAATATCTCATCGAACTTTCCTTTTTCGTATACTTCCCCCTCTTTCAAAATGTTGGAGAAAGTACGAACAAGTACTTTTTTTGAACTATTAGCACCAATCCAATGAATTGTACCTTTTGGCTTTATTCCTTGCTCACTAGCATCGTATATAATAGAGCAGTTTAGGTGATCAATTTCACCTTTTTTATTTTTTACTACTTTGTCACAGCGAATTATATATGCACCAATCAAACGTACAACTCCCTCTGGAGCCAAACGGAAAAACTTTGGAGTAGGGTTTTCCATAAAGTCTTCTTTTTCAATAAAAATCTCTTTTTCAAATGTTACCTTGTGTTTTTTGCTATTTTTAATAGTTGGGTTATTCGATATTAAAATATTTTCTTTTTTGTTTTCTGGGTAATTGGTCAAAACAATTTTTAAAGGGTCAATTACTCCCATTACACGAGTGGCCACATTGTTTAAGTTTTCTCTTACACAAGCCTCTAAAATATGTGGTTTCACCAAACTATTTGATTTTGCGACGCCTATTCGTTTGCAAAATTCTATGATAGCACCGGCAGGATATCCTCTCCTTCTCATACCACAAATAGTAGGCATACGTGGATCATCCCAACCGTCAACATAATTACTGTCTACAAGTTCAAGTAAATAACGTTTGCTAAGCACAGTTCCTTCAATATTGAGTCGAGCAAATTCTATTTGTCTTGGGCAATGCTTTACCAAACGACAATTTTCTACTACCCAGTTATACAGGGGTCTATGATCTTCATATTCTAGACTGCACAAAGAGTGCGTAATACCCTCATGTGCGTCAGAAAGTGGATGAGCAAAATCATACATAGGATAAATACACCATTTTTCTCCCGTACGGAAATGTGTAGCACGAAGTATTCTGTATATAATAGGGTCTCGCATATTCATATTTGGGTGCGACATATCTATTTTTGCACGAAGTGTTTTTTCGCCATCAGCAAATTTGGCTTTTTTCATATTTTCGAACAAATCCAAATTTTCTTCAATAGACCTATCTCTGTAAGGACTATTTGTTCCAGGTGTAGTTAATGTACCACGAGAAGCGGTAACTTCATCTGGAGTCAAATCACATACGTATGCTTTGCCTTGTCTGATAAAATCTAAAGCGCATTGATAAATAAAATCATAATAGTCTGATGCAAAAAGCACCTTCTTCCACTTTAATCCTAACCATTTCGTATCATGCAAAAGGCCTTTTACGTATTTTGTATCTTCTTTTGCTGGATTGGTGTCGTCAAATCTATAATTTGTGTAGCCTTTGAACTTTTTTGCAACTGAATAATCAATATAAAAAGCCTTTGCATGTCCAATATGCATAAATCCATTTGGTTCAGGTGGATAACGTGTGATGATTTTTTTGAGATTTTTTGTTTTAATATCATCTAAAACTGCTTGCTCTATAAAATTACTAGGTATGATTTCCATAATTGCTTCCTCTATACGCCATTATAACAAACAATGCTTGAATTGAAAAGCATTTTTTTAGAAATGGCAAAATTTGATATATCAATGTTAAAACATACAAAATAATGTACTTTTTTGGCATATGATAAGTTTTTTATTCAAATGATGTATTGACTTTGCCGTCATTATATAATAAAATGAAGCATCAGAGGTTTATTATGAAGGTCTTAAAAAGCATAGGAACATATTTGCTTATATTGTGCATAATAGTTGTTGCCATAGGTTTAATTTTGGGAGGCTATTTAGTTTTGTTCCCAGAAAAAGACCTTTTTGGTATTAAATATGCCCAAGTACATCAAACTTATAATGAACAAATCACAACAAGTGTGGAAGATATCACTGCTATAAATATTGAAAGCGGCAAATTTAACGTAATAGTATTACCGAGCGAAGATGAAAATATTTTTACTGCAACAGAATGTATGTATTACGGCTTTGTTCAAAAAGACAATGCTGATGTAGACTTGGTTAGCACTATCAATGCTGGACTACTTACAATCAAATTGAAAGAACCAATCGGTGCTGTGCTTTACAGTACTTTTAATTTGAAAGTATACATTCCTTACAATCATTTACTGTCTTCTACCACGCTAGATGTCAACACTCAAAAAGGCAATATTATGATAGGTCAAAGTTCAGATACTGACTTAAAACTTTGCTTTGGCGAAACTGTGCTAAAATCTCAAAAAGGTAGTATTGGTTTACACACTTCTACTATCTATGACGCATTGACTTTGGAAACTACATCTGGAGATATTGGCATAGCATCTACTTTTGTAACCAACGCAGATACTTTGAATATCAAACTTGGCGATGGCAAAGCAAACCTTACAAACTTTGAAAACTTAAAAAATATCAACAACGTAAAGTTGCAAATAACAAATAATGCAACTTTTGAATCTGGCGAAATCAAAAATTTAGAGGCCACAACATTTAGGGGAACAATCAAATTGTCTCAAATAGACACTTTGACAGCTACAACAAATGGTACATTTATAGATATAGAGACTGTATTAAACAATTCACAAATAACACAAACAGGCGGCGGTTCTATTAATGTAGCAAATACTAAAAGTGAAATTACTATCAACGCAGAAAAAAGTAACATTGTTATAGCCAAAGCGGAAGGCAGCACCTATTTAAAAACAACAAGCGGAAAAATCATTGTTTCTGCCCTCACTTTTGTATCTGCCGAAACATTAAGCGGTGCTGTACAAATAAACTACAACGAACTTGAAGACAACGTTTACTACACAGTTATGGAAAAATACAGAACAGCACTTATCAACACTTCTAGTGGAAACATTGATATTACTGGCGTCGATTTTGTAGAAATAAATTCAACAAAAAAATCAAACATAAATGTAGATTTCCACGATATTGCAAGTGAAGAAAGTATTATTACCGCTCAAGATGGAAGCATAAAAATTATTACTTCTGACAATACCATCAATGAAGGCGACAGCAATGGTACTGCCTTTAATATAACCTACACCGCCAAGAAAGTTACTGATGTAAATGTGCATGGAGAAACGACAGACAACTCAGCAAATGCAATTCATTCTTACGATGTATACGGTGCTGTCACAGGTTCAAAATTGACTATCAATGTGAACAACTGTTCATTATGGGTAAGAGATAGAAGTTTGGCAAATGCATAAAAAAATAAAAAATAAGAAATAAAAAATAAGAGTTCTTAGGAAATAACAATAAAAAAATAACAATAATAAAAAAAATAAAAAACGCAAATTTGAAAATGCGTTTTTTTTTAATACACTACGAATTGGCTATTGAAAAGTTCTGAATAAAAACCACCTTTTTTCATAAGTTCATTGTGGTTACCTTGCTCAATAACTTGTCCATTGTTCATTACTAATATTTGGTCAGCGTTCATAATTGTGGATAACCTATGGGCTACGACAAAACTCGTTCTACCTTCCATTATTTTATTGAAAGTTTCTTGTATTTTTTGTTCAGTACGAGTATCTATGCTTGATGTCGCCTCATCAAGTATCAACATTGGGGGATTCGTAAGCATTATTCTTGCAATACATATGAGTTGTTTTTGTCCAAGTGAAATATTGTCTGCTTGCTCCGTTATTACGCTATCATAACCGTTTGGCATACGCTCAATAAACTGATGAGCATTTGCCATTTTTGCAGCATTTACTATCTCATCAAAAGTAGATTCAGGCTTAGAGTATGCAATATTATCTTTGATGCTACCATTAAACAACCAGCTTTCTTGCAATACCATACCGTATTTAAGTCGCACGCTCGCACGAGTTAGGGTCTTAATATCTTTTTTGCTAAGCAATATCTGCCCGCTATTCACATCATAAAAACGCATTAAAAGATTTATTATAGTTGATTTACCGCATCCAGTTGGTCCAACTATTGCAATCTTTTCTCCCCTTTTTACATCCAAATTTAGTCCTTCAATAAGTTTAAATTCTGGCTCATATGAAAAGTTTACATTTTGTATTTTTACACTTCCGTCGCATTTTTTTAACTCTTCATTTTTTGAATCGTCAATCTCATTATTTTCATCTAATATTTTGAATACTCTTCTTGCACTAGCAAATGCAACCTGTATATCAACAATAACACTAGTTATTTCGTTGAAAGGCTTTGTAAACTGTTGGCTATAATTCAAAAAACTTGATATTTGACCAATAGTTACTCTTCCATTCAATGCCATAAATGCACTAAACAAACCTGTTATGCCATATATCAAACCATTTACAAAACGCGTGGCAGGATTTGCCATTGAAGAAATAAAGGTGGCTTTTTCAGTACAGGCATACAAGTCATCGCTGATATTGTCAAACCTTTGCTGAGCATTATCTTCGTAACAAAATGCTTTTATCGTTTTTTGATTTGAAAACATCTCTTCAGTAAAAGCACTTACTTTTGCCATGGTAGACACTTGCTCTTTAAACAATTTTTTTGAACTTTTTGATATAAAAATAGCTATCAAAAGGCTTAGTGGGGTTATAGCTAGTATAACCAAAGTTGTTGCAATGTTCATAATGAACATAAAAACCAAAGCGGACAATATCGTCACAATACCAGAAAGCAAAGTATGAAATCCTTCCAAAAAGCCAGTGGTTATATTTTCAGTATCAATAATCATAGCATTCATCAAATCACCGTGTGCAGTTCTGTCAATATATTTGAGTGGTACTTTATTAAACTTTGCAAACAAATCCTGTCTAAGTGTTTCGGCGGTTTTGTAAGACAAAATACTTATTGTGTATTCTGCCATCCATTCAAAGTAAGCACTTGAAACTGAAAATATTGCAAGGATAACCAACATTCTTCCAAGCCCAACAAAGTTGACATTATTTGCTGAAATTATGTGGTCTATGGCTTTGCCTATCAAAATTGGATTTACGAGCGAAAATACAACCGCAAGTATTGTCAATATTACTGATATAAAAAAATATGCTTTGTGAGGCTTTACATAATCAACAATTCTTCTAAAAATATTTTTGCTTTCTTTTTTTACAAGAGTTTTGTTTTTATTTTTCATCGTTCACTCCTTTTGATAAGGTTTGTGAATCATATATTTCTTTATAAATTTCGCAATTTTGCAACAAAGAATCATGTTTGCCACGTCCAATTACTTCTCCATTTTCTAGTACCAAAATCAAGTCAGAATTTTTTACACTACTAGCACGCTGAGATACAATTATTGTTGTACATTGTAGTTTTTTTAATGCACGACGCAAATTCAGGTCGGTAGTATAGTCTAATGAACTCGAACTATCATCCAATATCAAAATATCTGGCTTCCCAACTAATGCACGAGCAATCGTGAGTCTTTGCATTTGCCCACCAGATACGTTTTTACCACCTGCCATTATTTGATAGTCCAAATTGTTTGCCCACGCTTTTACAAAAGAAGATGCCTGTGCCACTTCAAGCGCTTCGTATATTTGATCATCAGTTGCATCACTTTTTCTATATTTCAAATTTTCACGCAAACTACCACTAAACAAAATCGCCTTTTGTGGTACTATGCCAATCTTTGTCCTTAATTGTTTGATAGGATATTCTTTTACGTTTGTGCCAGAAACCAATATTTCGCCAAGAGTGGTATCATAAAATCTTGGTATTAAGTTGATTACACTAGTTTTACCTGAGGCTGTGCCACCAATAATGCCCAAAGTTTGTCCCTTTTTAAGTTGCAAATTCAAATTTTTTATTGCAAAGGTCATAGAATTGTCATACGAAAAACTAACATCTTTAAATTCAAGTATAGGAGCACCAATTACTTCTTTCACTTGTGTGTGATTGATTTCAATAACAGATGGCTTACTATCCAAAACTGCATTTATGCGTTTTGCGCTTGCAGTGGTGCGCGTTACAACAACCAAAATACGCGCCACAACAATTATAGATATTGTTATTGTAAGCAAGTATTCAACAAAAGCAATTAGTTGCCCTTGTTTCATTCCTCCTATGTTTACCTGAATACCTCCAAAATACAAAACCGCTATAACGGCGATATCAATAATCAAAAAAGTTAGTGGGTTAAGTAAAGCCGCAATCTTGCCCACTTTAAGTTGAGTGTTTACCATTTGTTCATTTGTGGTGTGAAATCTGTTTTTTTCATACTCTTGTTTATTAAATGCTCTAACAACTCTTACCCCACTCAAATTTTCACGCGTCACTTGCGACACTTTGTCGAGTCTGTTTCGCATAATTGTAAAATAAGGAAAAATCATTTTAATTATTATCCAAAGTGCAGCACCGATTGTTGGAACTACGGCAAAAAATATCAAAGAAAGTTTTGGATTGACTGTTATTGCCAATATAGTAGCACCTATCATCAAAAAAGGCGCTCTCAAAACATTTCTTATTATTACTCCAATCATATTTTCCACTTGCTGCACATCATCAGTTATACGTGTTACAAAAGAAGCGGTTCCTAACTTATCTATTTCTGCATGTGAATAGTCATTGACTGCTTTGTACATGTCTTTTCTTATTTTTCTACCCACACCTACGGATGTAAGAGATGCGCATTTTTGACATATTGTAGCAAAAATAAGCCCAGCAATATTTAATCCTACAATCAAAAGCCCCATTTCGATAATATAATTTAAGTTGTTTGTGGCGATACCAACATCAATAATTTTTGCCATAATTAGTGGAACAATTAGTTCTGTGATAGATTCCAAAAGTTTGGACAAGGGACCAATTATCACTTGCCACTTAAAATATTTTAGATATCTAGCCAATTTTTTCATAATAGAATTATAACACATAGTTTTTGTAAAATGAAAAGCATTTATTTACATTCGAACCCATAAGTCAAATATATTTGTAAAACAAGATTATATTATAATAAAAAAGAAAATAAAATAATGTAAATTTTTGTATTATTTTTATATTTGATTTTGAAAATAAAAATCTTAATGTTATAATCAAGTCAAAGAGTGGTGTCAAAATGTTAAATAACGTATGTTTTCAAGATGCTAAAAAGGCTATTATCGAGTTCTTCAATAATGAAATAAATTGTATCAACTATGATGATGTAATGAAGTTTTCAAATTTGTTTTACAGACTATCAAATTATGAAGAAGAAGGCAAAAAAATTCGTCCAAGCCTCTTTATAAGCACACACATTAACGCTTTGCAAAAAACAATACCTAGTTGTGAACGTGTAACAATGCATACAGATGATGATTTTGTCAATTTTAGACAACGAATAAAATCACTATCTTGCTTTTGTACAAAAGAATGGGATGTGTATATTAATGTTGAACAAGACAAAGTCGAATACGGAATTATTAAGGCTGTAAATAGTATAAAGGACAAATCATTAAAGCAATTAGTGTTTGAAGATTATGCAGAGGTTTTGTCCAAAAAAACTGACCTTATTAATATAAATGTTATTTCGGGCGGCTTGGTTTTTCTGAAAGGTATCAAAGGTCACAAAACTAGCATTTGCTTTAATTTAAACGAAAATGTAGAATTCCACTGGGAAGATAATATTCAATCATTTGTTTCCGCTTGTGTTAGCAAAATCAAAACGACAAAGCGCAAATTAACAGATATAAAAAATATTTATATGAATATTTTACAAAAAGTATTGAAAGATTTGCATGGAACTATTTGTGTTGTTGTGGACAAAGATTACAACGATTCAAAAAATTTTTTGGCAGATGGAATTTGGTTAAAAGACCCAATAGAATTTGGCAAACTGTTTTTACAAAGCAAAAGTTACAGCGAAAGCAAACTAACCAGCTTTGCCGATTTGTTTGAAACCATGTTGGACTATGATGGTATTACAGTAGTAGACAATATGGGACGCATCCGTGCATACAATGTCTTTATTGAAAGTAGCGCAAAAGTTGCAAAAAATGTGCTTGGTGGGGCAAGAAAACGCGCTGCTTACACTTTGTTAGAGGGTAAAAACAAAAAAATTATAGGCGTATATTTTCAATCACAAGATGGCGATAATTTTTACAAAGAAACCGCTACATACAAGTTGAAAAAGAAAACAAAATCTGAACTTGTAAAGTCTGAAATATCAAAAGAAGAAAAAGTTCACGATGAGCCAAAGCAAACTGTCATAGAAAATAAGCCAACCACAACGACTGAAAACAAACAAAATTAATCATAATAAAAGTGGAGAAATAAATGAACAAAGTGGTTTTGATAGGATGTGGCAACGTAGGAATGAGTTATGCTCATTCTCTTGTAATGGGCAGTACTAAAGTTGATGAATTGGTGCTTATTGATATCAATCAGCAAAAAGCGGAGGGTGAAGCATTGGATCTTTTGCACGCAAGTGCTTATGCTTCAAACAAAATGAAAATATATGCAGGCAAATATTCTGATTGCAGCAATGCAACCATTATTTGTATTTGCGCAGGCAAAAATCAAGAAGCGGGGGAATCTAGATCTGACTTGTTGCACAAAAATTATGGTGTATTTAAAAGCATAATTTCAGAAGTGAACAAAACAAAATTCAAAGGCATTTATATTATAGCAACCAATCCTCTTGATGTTATGACTTACATTACTTACAAACTATCTGGTTTTTCACCAAGCAAAATTATTGGTTCGGGCACAACGCTTGATACCGCTAGGTTGAGATGCTTGGTGTCAGAAGAATTAGGTGTAAGCAAAAAGAATATTCATGCTTACGTTATCGGTGAACATGGCGATAGTGAATTCGTTGCATGGAGCAGCGGCTTGGTGGGTGTAAACAAACTGGAAAATTACCTTAATGACAATCAAAAAGCAAAGATATTGTATGACGTAAGAACAAGTGCATACGAAATCATCAACAAAAAAGGCAATACTAGTTATGGAATAGGAATGTGTTTGTTACGTATCACGGAAGCAATTTTGGATAACGACAATGCAATTATGACCATTTCTGCATACGACAAATCCAATGATATTTATATTGGAATGCCTAGTATAATCAGCAAAAACGGTGTCAAAAAGACACTTCCCGTTGTACTGAATCAAGACGAAAAAGACAAATTAGACAAATCTGTTAATGCAATAAAAAAGAATATAAAATTATTAAAATTTGATTAATTTGCAATAAATTGTAATATTTAAACAAATAATACCATATAGTTATACAAAAGTAGAAAATATGTCATTTTTTTATTTGTATTTTGTACTTAAAAAAAATAAAATTTAATTAGTTTTCAAAAGGAGATTTATATGAACGAAAAATTAAAAAAATTGTTACCTTACATTATAAGTGCCACATTATCAGTTTTGACCTTTTTGTACCTATTGTTTACTTATGTAAAATATGATTTAGGTTTGATTAGTGCCACCGCTTCAGGTTATGACTGTCTTAACCTTTTTGACACAAATATTTCCGGAATACTGTTGTCCGTGTTTTTAATTGTGCTAATTTTGGTTGCCGTTGCTTTGCTTGTATTTGCTATTTTAGGAATGTTAAAAGAACTAAAAGTTATTTCTTTCCAAACTAAAAACAACCAAAGATATAACGAATGGGGACTGTTGGCATATGCCATTTTATCTGGGTTAATTATGGTGTTCACTATTGCTTATGTTGCTTCAAATACTATCAACAAAATTGGTATCGGTTCATTTATTGGTTTGTTTTTGGGTGTTGGTGTATACGTTCTATACAAGTATTTACATAAAAAACAGTTTTCTGTTATCACAGTTGCAAAGAAAAACAATGATAACAAAAATGAGAAAAACACGCACACTTATACAAAAGAAAACGACAATAATAATTCTGAAACAACAGATATTCCAATTCCAAAATTTGAATTGAACGAAAATGATAAAGACGATTCAACAAAAATATAATTTTTAAAAGACCTTTTAGGTCTTTTTTTGTTTTTTAAAAATGTTCTATTATTGAAAAAAAACTATTGACAATTTTCCCAAACAGTGTCATAATTACGGAAAATAAGGGGGAAGTATGCAAGGTTATATTAAAGATTTGATTCAAAAATCAAAAACAGTTTTAAATAAAGAATACTGGAAGAGTTTTTCAGATAGAGTTTATGAACATGCTGGTCTTCCGCACGAATTGATTCTTGATGATATTATACTTGATGTTATAGTTGAACTTAAAAATAAAGATTTGACAGTTGAAGAATTTATGGCATTTAAAAGTGCTTTACCTATTGGTGTTACTGATTTTGAAGAAGTTATTGATAATTTAAGTAATTTTATTGCAACAGAAAAACAAAGTAAATTAGATGACATTTTGAAACAAATGAGAACCGAAAGCAACTTAGATGTATAAAAAGACTTTTACAAACAAAAAAATAGCAGTTTATTATTGCTATTTTTTTTATTTAACAATTTAAATGTTGTTACACTTCATAACAAAGTAAGACTTTGGATGCTCACACACAGGACATAGTTCCGGTGCTTGTTTTCCAATATGAATATGTCCACAATTTAAGCATTGCCAAATAGTATCTCCCTCTTTTGAAAATACTATTTCTTTTTTTATATTGTCCAAAAGTTTCAAAAATCTTTGCTCGTGCTCCTTTTCTATTTTACCTACCTCATCAAATAGATAGGCAATGTGATCAAACCCTTCTGCTTTCGCTTCTTTTGCAAATTTTGCATACATATCAGTCCACTCATAATTTTCGCCATTAGCAGCATCAAGCAGATTTTGATTTGTATCAGGAACGCTTCCATCGTGTAACAATTTGAACCAAATTTTTGCGTGTTCTTTCTCATTATCCGCAGTCTCTGCAAAAATATTTGCTATTTGTTCAAAACCATCTTTACGTGCTTTTGAAGCGTAATATGTATACTTATTACGAGCTTGTGACTCGCCCTTAAATGCTTCAATAAGGTTTAGTTCTGTTCTTGTACCTTTTAGATTGTTAATTTTTTCCATAAGTTGCTCCTTTTTATTTAGTTATACATGTCTGTATATGTTTATAATAACAAATGTAATCATGTTTATCCAAATAAATTTTTACAAAATAAATTATCCAAATCTTTTTGCTTTAACAAAAAAAATTGGTAATTTCATATATTATATGTAGCAAAGAATAACTAAAAAGGAAAAAATATGAACATAAACACAATGGCAAAAGTATTACATAGTTACAACTTTGCAAATGAAATAACATCTATACAAAAGTACGGATACGGAAGGATTAATAAAACATGGTTAGTAGAAACCGCCTCAGGAAAATTTATTTTACAAAAAATCAACAGTGAATTATTCAATAATATTCCAAAATTGATGAATAACATAATAATAATTACTGAACATCTAAAAACAAAAAATCAAAATACTTCTAGAAGTGTTTTAAATATTATCAACAACAAACACAACAAGCCTTTTACAAAAATCGACTGCGAGTATTTTAGGGTATACGAATACATAGATAATAGTATATGTTATCAGACATCAAAAAATTATGATACAATTAAAAAGCTTGGTTTTGCGTTTGGAGATTTTCAAAAAAACTTATCAGATTTTGACCAAAGCAAACTATATACAACAATACCAAATTTTCATAATACGAGTAAGCGCTATAACGATTTTATAAATGTGCTTAACAAACAAAGTAAAAGCGCTATATTGAAAAACAAAGCGCTTATTTTAAAATTTATTGACAAAAAAAAATACTCATCGCTAATACAAAACCTAATAGAAAGAAACGAAATCCCGAAACGTGTCACCCACAATGATACCAAATTAAACAACGTTATTTTTGATTATGATAGTAAGACACCGCTCGCCATTCTTGATTTAGATACTGTTATGCCGGGGACACTTTTACACGATTTCGGTGATGCCATTAGGTACTGTTGCAACGAAGCAAGTGAAGAAGAAACTGAGTTAAGCAAAATCAAATTTGATATAGATTTGTACAAGGCTTTTTGTGAGGGATATATTTGCAGTATGACCGATTTAACACAAACAGAAATCAACCACCTTGCCATCAGCCCTCTCGTAATGGCTTACGAATTGGGTTTGCGATTTTTAACAGATTATTTGAATGGAAATAAGTATTTTGCGATTGATTATGAGTGCCAAAATTTTAAAAGAGCGCAAAATCAAATGAAATTACTAGAAGATATGGAAAATAAATATATGCTAATGCAAAAAATAGTATCAGATACTGTCAATAAAATAAAGTGTTCGGACAAAATGTCACATAATAAACCAGAAGTAGAGAACAATTTTACTGACAAATATTTTTCAGACTTTACTAATTAAATTGCAAACAAGTATAGTTTATGTTATCATAATCTATGGAGATTTAATATGAAGTACACTTATGAACTAAGAAAAGAA
Organism: Clostridia bacterium; assembly: GCA_028704215.1. Lineage (GTDB taxonomy): Bacteria > Bacillota > Clostridia > Christensenellales > UBA1242 > STF1-107. Next base: position 6,044 of record JAQVLJ010000009.1, on the reverse strand, counting down.
ATATATGATAAAGGTCTGCAAAAGTGGGGTTACATAGCACAATTTGATCAAACAATAGAAGAAATGTCAGAACTCACTCAGGCTATATGTAAGTATAAAAGACAACTGAACGGAGAGTACAAAGATCGCACTGATATAATAGACAATTTAATAGAAGAAATTGCAGATGTATATATGTGTATTGAATTTTTACAAATACTTCTTGGCGAAGATGAATTTAATAAAAAATTAGATTTAAAATTAGAAAAGTTTATAAATCAAATAGAAAACAAACACTAGTTCTATATAGAACATAGTTTATGTGTATTGTGAAAATAAAAATGAAGTTCTACATAGAACTTCATTTTTTTATTACGCTAATTATCTAAATATTATTTGGTATAACCTATCCAAATCGTCTTGAGAATAGTAGTCGATGTAAATACGTCCCTTTTTGTCATTTCCTATAATTGACACTTTTGTACCTAGGCGCTTTTGCATACTTGATACAAAATCACGTAGTTCAGCGGACATAGACAAAGGTTTTTTATTTTGTTTTTTATCTCCGTACATACTTTGTATTTCAACTTCCAAATCACGAACCGTTAGTTTGTTTTGAGCAACTTTCTTCGCTAATAACACTTGGTTAATGTAATCTGTAACTGCAACAAGACATTTTGCATGGCCAAAAGACACTTTACCTTTTTCAACCAATTCCAATACTTCGGGATATAAATTAAGAATACGAACAACATTTGCAATGCCTGAACGGCTTTTTCCAATTCTGTCGGCAACTTCCTCTTGCGTAATATCATATTCGTCCATAAGCTTTTTTATACCTTTCGCCATTTCTACAGGATTAAGGTCTTCACGTTGCAAATTCTCTATAATACTGATTTCTGCTATCTGACGTGGAGTATATCTTTTAATAATACAGGAAATAGTTTTTAAACCAGCGATTTTGCAAGCTCTATATCTTCTTTCACCTGCAATAATCATATACCCATCATCTGTTTTGTTAACAATTATTGGTTGTATAAGTCCATGTGTTTTGATAGATGTTGCCAACTCATGTAAAGATTCTTTGTCAAAAATCTTTCTAGGTTGGTTTGGATTTGGATATATTTTATCAATAGAAATTTCTGTTGAGCTTCCTTGCGCTTTTAAATTAATATCAATATCATTGGTAGGCGCAGAAAATGTTTTTGTTACAATTTCTTTTCCATATGTTTCATTTTGTGTTTCGTTATCATAAATTGCAAATAGTGCTTCAAGTCCTTTGCCTAAACCTTTTTTCATAAATTACTCCTTGTTTTGTTTTTCCAAAAATTCGTCTGTTAGTGTTTTATAGGCAATTGCCCCTTTACTTTTTGCATCATAAGTCGCAATTGGCTTTCCATGGCTTGGTGCTTCAGCTAAGCGAATATTTCTTGGTATGAAAGTATCATACACTTTTGGTCCAAAAAACTTTTTAATTTCGTTTGCCACATCATTTACCAAATTACTACGTGCGTCTTTCATGGTCAACAACACGCCTTCAATTTCTACTTTGGGATTAAGATGTTTTTTAATCAAACGAACGGTATTCATCAATTGACCCAATCCAACCAAAGCAAAATACTCGCATTGAATAGGAATAATAATTGTATCAGTGGCTGTCAAAGCATTCACTGTAATTAATCCCAAAGATGGAGGACAATCAATAAATATGTAGTCGTATCTATCTTTGATAGAAGATAACGCTTCTTTAAATATTTTTTCTCTATTTTCCATATAAACCAGGTCTACTTCCGCTCCTGCAAAATCAATTGTAGATGGAAGTATATCTAAATTTTTTATTTCAGTAGGATAAATTGCTTCTGTAATTGGACAATCACCCAGCAATGTTTCATATATAGTTTTTTTGTCCTTCAAGTCATCCATACCGATTGAACCAGAAGCATTACCTTGTGGATCCATATCCACAAGCAAAACTTTATAGCCTTTTAGGGCAACATATGTAGCTACATTAACACAGGTGGTGGTTTTGCCCACGCCACCTTTTTGGTTTGTACACGAGATGACTTTTCCCATAATTTCCCCTTGTTGAATTTTATTATAACACAAAAAAAACACTTTGTGTAGTAATTTTAGCGTACTTTTTTATAATGGCTCAATGCGTGGTTTGTTTTTACCCCTTGGAAATATTTTTGGGGTAGCGCTAACCTTTTTTATGAAAATTAATTTTCGTTTTCCGGCGTCGTTTGGTAATACCATTTCTTCGACTTTTTCTATTTTTCCACCCAAAATTTTGATGGCGCTAAGTGATTTTTGCAATTCTTCCTCAATGTTTTCACTTTTGTAAGCAATAAAATAGCCGCCAATTTTTACAAAAGGCAAACAATACTCACACAGAGTTGACATATTTGCTACTGCTCTTGACACACAATAATCATATTTTTCTCTTCTTGTTTTTGCCAAATCTTCCGCGCGTGCATGAATCAATTCGCTTTTTATTTGCAAAGATTGATTCAATGTCTGCAAAAAATCTATCTTTTTTAGTACGCTGTCCACCATACAAATTTCAATGTCTGGCCGCACTATTTTTATCGGAACAGCAGGAAATCCAGCGCCAGTTCCTATGTCAATAAGGCTACTGTTTTTGTTTAAATATTTACATATTACTATACTGTCTAAAAAATGCTTTGTATAAACATCTATTTTTTCAACGATACCCGTAAGATTTGTTTTTTCATTACCTTCAATCAAAATTTCGTAATATCTTTCAAACTGTTTGTTTTGATAATCATCTAATTGTAATCCATATTGTTTTAGATCTATTTGAAAATCTTTGAACATTATTTGTGCTCCTTCAATTTCAAATATACCATCAAAACATTGATATCGGCAGGCGAAACCCCAGATATTCTGCTTGCTTGTCCAATCGTAATTGGCCTAATCTGATTAAGCTTTTGTCTAGCTTCAATTCGGAGTCCTTTCATTCCCAAGTAGTCGATTTCGGTAGGTATTATATATTCCTCTGCTTTTTTTTGTTTAGAAATAACCTCTTTTTCTCTATTGATATACCCAGAATACTTCACTTCCGTGTTGATGTAATCTAACACTTCGTTTGGAATATCAACAAAAAATCCGAGTTCTCTCAAATCAAAAGCTGTCAAATTGTTTCTTTTTATAAGATTTTTTAGTGTAACACCAGATTTTACTTCTGTTTCTTTATGTACCGCCAAAAATTCGTTAACTTTCTTTGGCGAAACTGATTTTTCAAGTTGTTGCTCTACCAATTCAATTTGTTTCATTTTTTCTTCAAAAATTTTAAATCTGATATCATCAACCAGTCCGATATCTCGCCCAATTTGCGTTAGTCTTACATCACAATTGTCTTGTCTTAGGATAAGTCTGTGTTCGGCACGTGCTGTCATCATTCTATAAGGCTCATTTGTACCTTTTGTTACCAAATCATCAATCAAAACACCTATATATGCTTGATTTCTTTTCAAAACCAAAGGCTCTTTCTTTTCCATAGCCAAACTAGCGTTTATGCCAGTCATAATGCCTTGCGCTCCCGCCTCTTCATATCCGCTTGTGCCATTAATCTGACCTGCAAAATATAGTCCTTTTATTCTTTTGCTTTGAAGTGTCGCATCCAATTCTGTACTATCAATACAATCATATTCAATAGCATACGCAAATCTCATTATTTTTGCATTTTCAAGTCCCTTTATACTTGCATAAAATTCTCTTTGCACGTCCACTGGAAGAGAAGAACTAATCCCTTGAACATAAATTTCATTTGTTGAGGCACTTTCTGGCTCCAAAAATAATTGGTGTCTTTCTTTGTCAGCAAAACGCATAATTTTATCTTCAATTGAAGGACAATATCGAGGTCCAATGCCGTGAATTTTTCCACTATACAAAGGCGCTCTATCTATATTCTTACGGATAATGTTATGTGTATTTTCATTAGTGTAACCTAAAAAACATTTGTGTGTGTTTTCTATCACTCCACTGGTAAGGTTAGAAAAATGTCCTTTTATATCATCACCGGGTTGAACTTCAAAAGCAGAATAATCAATGGTTTGTCCATCGATACGCGCAGGGGTACCAGTTTTGAATCTACGAATCACAAAACCCAAGTTTGCCAAACTATCGGTCAATTTGTTTGCAGGCTCAAACCCATTTGGCCCAACAAATTTGCTGTATTCTCCCACAATAATACGAGCATTAAGATATACGCCCGTTGCAACTATTACAGTCTTACAAAAAAATGTTTCACCCATGGCTGTTTTTATTCCAAAAACTTTTTCATTTTCTACCAAAATATCTGTTACTTCTGCCTGTAAAATATCCAGGTTTTCTTGTTTTTCCAAGGTAAATTTCATATTTTCGTGGTAACGAATTTTGTCCACTTGCGCTCTAAGACTTTGTACTGCTGGACCTTTGCCTTTGTTTAAAACACGTAATTGTAACAAAGATTTGTCTGCATTCACACCCATTTGTCCACCGAGAGCATCTATCTCGCTTGCCAATTGACCCTTTGCCGTTCCACCAATACTTGGATTGCATGCCAAAAAAGCTATACCATCCAAATTTAAAGTGGTCATCAAAGTCTTTTTTCCAAGTCTTGCCAAAGCTAGTCCCGCTTCACAACCTGCGTGTCCTGCCCCAACTACAATTGCGTCATAATTATACATACGGTTAATAATAGCATAGTAAAAATCAAAAAACAATAATTTAAAAAAATTTTCAAAAAGGTAATTGACAAATACGTAAATTATGATATTATGTAGGTCAGTAAAATTTTAAAGGAGACAATATGTTTATAGAAAAAAATGAATACACAAACGATGATTTTAAAAAATTTTTAAGGGCTTATACTTTTGGAAAAGAAATTGATTCGATGAGTGAAAATGAACAAAATACAATCGAATTGTTTGTATCAATTTTGGAAAATCTTGATAGTAAAGTAGCAAAAACTTTGAATGGAAAATTGTTTATAAAGGAAGAGGCTTTTAACAAACTGTTGAATGAAAAAGTGATGGTTTCTGTTGATAACGATGATATACACATTTCATTACGTCCGCTTGATGAAAGAGTAATCTCCGCATGTGAAACATTTAATAAAAGTTTGCAAGGTATCGCTGAAAGTTACAACGAAAACAAAATTATCAGCATTTTAGAAAATTAATTGTAATTAAATAAAAACAGCCGTTTACTTCGGCTGTTTTTTTTTCTAATTTTTGTCTACAAAATCTTTAATAATTTTCAATAACTCTGGGTTTTTTGTATACAAGGTCAATTTTGCTAACATTTCAAGTCCTGCATTGTCGTGTTTTAGTGTTTCTCTTTTTTTTGCTAAAAGTGATAGAGGTTCACCGCAATTAGGGCAGTAATTCATTTTTTCATTAAGTTCAGCGTTACATTTAGAACAAGTTAATTCCATTTCAAAACTCCTATGCTTCATTTACAATATTGTCAGATTCGATGGTAGTTTGTATTTTTTCGTCTGTATATCTGTTTTCTTCAGTTGTTTTATTTTTAGATTTGCTCAATTTACCCAAATTTGAAAAATATTTTGATTTAACACGGTCATTATCAAATCCACTTGGACAAATTGTCTCTAATTTTCGTCTAGCAATTTCAACAATTCTCTCTTTAATCAGTTCATTCTTTTTCATTTCGTTGTATGTTTCTATTTCTAAAAAATTCGGTTTTGGTTGACCTATTCCTTGTATCACTGATACATTTTTCCAATCATCTATGTGTAAAAAGAATACGTTTCCATTTTTTGGACTAAGTTTTGGAAGTTTACCATTTGGAGTTGTTTTGTAAGTGGCTTCACCAGATACACAATAGCAATTGTTTCCTACTTTTCCTGCCACGTTTGTATTTGTTATAAATACCACATCTGCACAACTCACACCACTGTTTGCTCCAACAGCATTTATGGCTGCGCTGGCCTTTTGTGATTTTGAAATCGAGTTATTTGTTTGAATACCAATAGTTGCGTAAATCTTTTTAGACTTAGATTCTTTCGCAATATTTATAATACTATTTACACCGTTTAT
>JAQVLJ010000061.1 GCA_028704215.1 Clostridia bacterium | reverse complement strand
GTGCTAGCATGTTAGTCAGCGGCAAATAGCGCCTCCAAACCTGCGATAGTAGTAATAGTCGTATGGACAGACTGCACCGCTTCAACTGTTAGTGTCATGGTAATATTACTAGTGGTTGGAGTACCTCAAACACCGTTGGGCACTTTTAATGTAGTGTGGTCAAGTATCTTTACTTCTGAAGAAGGTAATATTATTGGTGTAGTTGTGTCAGAAGGAGCAACCAAATATAAGTAACCAGAAGTATGTCTCACAAACTCATAAGATGCACTTGAATAAGCATAAAAATCTGTTACTTCATTAAAATTTGTATTTAAATAATTTATTATAGTCAACATATTTGGATCAGCACATGCAAAATTGAGCTTTGCACGTATGTAACAATCTTCACTATTTGCTGATTTTGCAATAGTAACGCTTTGAGTTAGCAAAGCAGAACCTACATACAATCCACTAGTGTTTGGATAAAGCAAAAAATTTGGCGCCGTGCCGGATACACCTGTCAGGGTCAATTCCACTTTCGAAAAACTGATACTACCAGTTCCTTCTTTGTCATCTATAAAATATGCGTAAGTATATGAAAAAGAAAATATCAAAAGAAAAGCAACAATACTTGCTATGTAGATATAAAGCCAACTGCTTCTATTTTTTGATATCTGCATTTCTACCTCAATATTATTTTATACTAAAATTACATATTTTACAAACATTTTATACAGAAATGAAACAAACAAGAGTTTTTGATTTTTAAAATCTAACAAGAAAAATTAAAAAATATTAAAATATTTTTCATAAAATTGCTTGACACAATATATCGTACTTAAAAATAACTTTCGACCAATGTTTTATGAATGTTTTATAGATGTGCACTGTGGATAAGTGGATAACTTTTGTGTTTAAGTGGTGTTTTTGCGATAAAATCGGCTTTTTTTACATTTTAAGAATGTTCACAAGTATAAGTTTTGTATTAAAAAATGTGGAAATGTGGATAACTTTGTGTGTAATTTTGTACAAAAATATTCGTTTTAGTACACTGTTATCGTGATTTCTATGGTTGTGTTTTCGTATTCTATACTTGTTAACTGTAAAACTGTGGTTCCTGTCTCAGAATAGCCAACAGATATTAGCCCCGTGCCCACCAAAAATGGTTGAACGGTATTTCCACTTATTACAGAAATCTGTACTCCCTGATTTATGTTTTCTTCTTCCGAATTGGATTTTATTTGAAAACTTATCATCGGATTTTCATCTGCAAGTTGTACTGTATATTCCGTTTGAACATCAAAATAATAATCTGGTTGCTCTGGCTGCTCAGGTTGCTCTGGTTGTTCTGGTTGTTCAGGTTGCTCAGGCTGCTCAGGTTGCTCTGGTTGTTCTGGTTGCTCTGGTTGTTCTGGTTGCTCAGGTTGTTCTGGTTGCTCAGGTTGTTCTGGCTGTTCTGGTTGTTCGGGCTGTTCAGGAATTTCGCTTGAAACAACACCAATAGATATGCTATCACTTACATTATTGTTTGACAGAATAATTACGGTATTTCCTATTGACACAGGAATAATAAGTCCCTCGTTCAAATCAATAGTTACAATATTGTTAGTGGTACAATTAACCTGTAAATCAGTTCGCTCAACATTTTCGATTTCCAAAATGTCGTCCAACGAAACATTCTGTCCCATATGTATATTGATGCTTTCTTCCAAAAAATTTATAGTTGGTGACGGTCGATTAACTGCAGTCAAAACAAAGTAATCACTTACATATGCTATCTGACTACTTTGTACTTTTACAGAAATATGGTACGTGCCTGAATTGGTTGGTTTTACAGTATTATCTACAATTTCCAACCCCGTTTGATTACAAGATAAAATAGGACTAAAACTACATTCTTGTGGTAAAATTGTGTAACAATTTTTATCAAAACAAACAGTTGTCCCAACACTAACTGTTTGTGATCTATTAGTAAGAACGATTTCTTCACAGTACAACAAAGACTCATTTTTGTTAAACAAAACTACAGCCAAAATCGAACAAACAATTAAGCATAATATACTTATTGCAATGGTTGCTTTTTTCATACAACTATATTGTAAAAATAATCACTGTAAATTGCAAATGATTTGTCGAAAAATGTGATTATTTGACTTTTTATTAACAATATGTTACATAAAAAAACTACAACTTAATGTAGTTTTTTGTAAATTATAAAATAATTGTTTTTCTATTAAATTCAGGGAATTGTAGGTCTTCAAGTGACAATCCGCCTTGAACGTCTGAATAAAACGCTCCTGCAATAACTACTTTTTGATTAAAATTATATTGCTTTGCGATATTATTTATGCTTTCAATAAATTTTTTATCTCTATTCAATACATTGTCGATAAAAATAGAATTGTTGTTTTTGCATACTCCACAAAGTGCCCATTCAATTTGAACGCCAACTATATTCATATCCCATAAGGTGTTTAAAATCAAAGTATCGTAACTATGTTCATTGTTCAAGCACCAAGTAGTAACCTTTCTTGCAACAGAGTTGTTTTCTGCTGTGACATCAATAATACATTGATTGCAACCACAGTGAGGGTAACCATATCTATATTGTTTGTACATAATTTTTCATCCACAAAAAATATATCATAGTTATCAACGTTTGTCAATATCAATTTTTTTATAATTTGAGTTTAAAACGCAATTCGCCCATTTTTTCAGTAGTGGTATAACCTGCTGATGCTTTGATCACATCAGGCAAGCGGTTTACTATGCTTGCACATGTCATTTCCACAGTTGCTGGCTTGTTTACTACAACGGTTGTACTTGGCTCTCCCTCTACACTCCATTGATTCACATCAAATTCGTCGCTTGCATAAACTTTTCCTATACATTCGCTTTCAATTGTTATTCCTTCCTTTGTTTCAGTAGTAACAACGGCACTCATACCAGTTGCATAACCCTTTGGAATGGTCATATTTAAAGTAGAAGATTTGAGTTCTTTGGAATGTGTCTGAGGAACGCATTTTTGAGTTTGTCGTGTTACAGTTAGCCCAAGTGCAGATGCCAACCAACCATTGACGTTCCACATATAAGAAGGTAAAAATTCACCTTTTTCTATCAATTCTTTACGTTTTACGTCGCTCACATTATCTGCTGAAGCAATTTGTTTTTCAAAATCTTTTAACGAAAGTCCTGCTCCATGCACTCGAGCAAGAGCGATACCATAATCTTCAACGTTGTAACTGCTTTTACCCTTAATTTTTTTGATTTTTTGAGTCGTGCCGCACAAAGCAGTAACTAAACTACCCCAAGAAACATCTTGATAACCAGAGCCACAAATTGTACACTTGTTCTTTTTTGCTACTTTGTCCAACTTTGCTGTGTCGACAAACGAATTCCATGGATAAAATGCCTCTTCACAAGTCGAAATAACATTCATTCCGTTCTTTGCACAAATCATAAAAACATCATAAACGTCTTTCATAAGACTCATTGTTGTAACAATAGCAATGTCAGCTTCTTTTTTGGTAATAGTATCATTCAAACGTTTTACATCTTCAATGATAACTCCTTGTTTTTTACCACCAAGAACAGCACTAATGTCTTTACCAATAATTTTTGGATTGATATCATAAGCACCAACGATTTTGCCACCCTTTTCAATTACATAGCGCATGGTGTAAACTGACATTTTTCCACAACCTATTTGAATTACTTTCATCCCTTACTCCTTTTTTTTACAAAAAATGTTTTTGTTCAAAACAATATAATTATAACAAAAAAAATTGCAAAAACAAACAAATTGCAATGTCGTATAATGTCTATTTGTGACTTGTTCAAATTTATATATCAAATAAATAAAAAACAAGATATTTCTTGTTTTTTTGTTATTTTACTTTTGTAATCTGCTGATAGTTTTTTCGATTCTTCTAATACTTTCGTCTTTCCCCAAAATATACATTACTTCTCCGCTACCACCTGGCGTAACAGTTTGACCAGATACCGCTATACGGATTGGCCACATCAAATATCCTAGTTTTACATTCATCTGTTGAGCAAAATTTTCCAAAGTTTCATTTAAAGTACTGCAATTCCAATTCTGAATAGTCTTCAGAGCTGGTAATACTGTTTTTAAGCACATCAACGCATCATCAATTGTTACCTTGTTCTTTTTGTTTTCCAATAATTCCAAACCGAAATCTTCATATTTCCATAAAAATTCCAGCATCCCTTTTATATCAGAAAGTTTCGCAATACGACTTTGCATCAAGTTAGATACAAAATCCCATTTTTGTTTGATAAAATCTGGCAAATCTGTAATGTATGGTTGTGACAACTTCAAGAACTCATCTCTATCTAGTTTTTTGATATATTCAGAATTCATCCATTCAAGTTTTTTGTAATCAAAGATAGCATCGGTTTTTACAAGTCCTTCAATATTAAATATCTCAATTAACTCGTCCAAACTAAATATCTCTCTTTCTTGTTTTGGACTCCAACCTAGCAAAGCAATGTAATTCAAAACAGCATCAACCAAAAATCCTTCGCTTAGAAGTTGCGAAAAACTAACTGAACCATGTCTTTTGGACAGCTTTGAAACACTTCCGTCGGCATTTTTTCCCATAATAGTAGAAAGGTGTACAAATTTTGGAGATTTCCAGCCAAATGCTTCATATAGTAACTGATATTTTGGAGTAGAAGAAATATATTCTTTAG
>JAQVLJ010000060.1 GCA_028704215.1 Clostridia bacterium | reverse complement strand
ATGCACTCACAAATGCTAAACCAGATATGATATCTTTTGGATTTGGAGTTGGTGATATAATTTTGAAGTATTTAAAACCACTCGACAAACAATATAAAGTGCGTGATGACTTGCTACAAAGTGCCATGGTTAATTCCAAACAAATGGCGATACCATTTATTTTGAGTGGTTACGTCTTTATTACTTCTCAAAGCAAAACTCTTGACGAATGGCAGCAAACAAACGAACAAATATACACTCAAAATATCCAGTACACAAACGCTGAATACATTTACAAACAACAACCCATAAATAACGGAAAACTACTTACCGCCTATCAGGCATACAATGAATTTGTCCAAAACAAAGCAAAAATTTTGCTTGGAACTAGTAGAGATTTATACAGAGTAAACAATTTAATTGAAAAGGGCAAAATATCCGCAAGTTTTAATTATATAAACCATTATAGTGATTTAGTGCAATACATTGGAATAATAAACAAAAACATAATTACACAGAATTTTGTAGAATTTTTGTTAACTGACAAAATACAAATTGAACTAAATAATTATTGTCTATACACAACAAAATCATTGTCGATATATACCAGACAACCATATGTTGATATGGAAAATGCCTTATCAAACAATCTTTTCGTTCCAAAAGTATTTAAGGGGAAACAACATGTTTAAAAAAATTCCAAATATCATTGTTTATCAAAACGAACCGTTGTACAAATATTCGACGTTTCGTATAGGTGGTACAGCTGAATACTTGGTTGTAGTACAAAATGAAGATAGTTTGATTGAAGTAATTGACAAATGTATACAAACAAACAAAAAATTTAAGATAATAGGCAGAGGAGCCAATCTACTTTTTTCAGACAAAGGTTATGATGGAGTAATTATTGTCAATCGTACAAACCAAATAAATAGGGAAGATAAACATATTGTTGCTAGTGGAGGAGTAAATATTAACACACTATGTAATTTCTGTGCAGAAAATGGGCTTAGTGGACTTGAATTTTGTTTTGGAGTACCAAGTACGGTTGCTGGTGCGATTCACAACAATTTGGGCTGTTTCAACCACACCATATCGCAATTAGTAAATAATGTAAAAGTATACGATGGGACAAACATTTTTTTATTTGAAAAAAAAGACTGTGATTTTGATTACAGACGCAGTGTGTTTTGTGGTGAAAATTTATATATTATATCCGCAACCCTTCAATTTGAATATGACATACCCGAAAAAATAAAAATGAGGATGCAGAATTTTTTTGAACAAAAGTCTAAATCACAACCTTTAGATTTACCAAGCGCAGGAAGTGTTTTTAAAAGAGACGGTGAAATTATGCCGGCAAAATTAATCGATGAACTTGGATTAAAAGGCACTCGTGTTGGTGGAGCAATGATTAGTACAAAACATTCGGGTTTTATTGTAAACGTGGATAACGCAAAGGCTGAGGATGTTCGTGAACTAATCTCACTTATAGAAGAACGCATTTTTTTTAACTACAACATTTTAGTAAAAACTGAAATCGAATATGTGGAATAATAGTGTCATTTATACATAAGTTACACAATTCAATTTTATTTGTAATTGTGATTAGTTGATTTTTTGCTAACGCTTTGTTATTATTAAGTCGGAGAAAAATTATGGCACTATTAGCAGATTATCATACACATACACCATACAGTCATGGCAAAAACACAATTGAAGAAAACGTGGCGGCGGCTTATGAAAAGGGTTTGTCACAGATAGCCATAACTGATCATGGATTCAATCATGCGGTTTTTCCCGTGAAGAGAGATGAGATTGAATCTCAGCGCAAAGAGATTAAAGAAATAAAAGACAAATATCCAATTGATATTTTGTTGGGCGTGGAAGCAAATATCATCTCAAAAGATGGACGAGTAGATATTTTGCCACAAGATTATTACAAACTAGATATCATTATCGTTGGTTATCACAAATTGGTTAAGCATTATAGAAAGAGAGATTTTTGGTTCTTTTTTGGCAATTTATTGTCTGAACTTTTTGGACATTATTCCAAAAGACAAATAGCTAATAATACACGCGCATACATCAATGCAATGAGGAACTACGACATTGACATAATTGCACACTTAAACAAAGATATCAAAGTAAATGTGGAAGAAGTCGCAAAGGTAGCTGCAGAAACAAACACATATATAGAGTTGAATGGAAAATGTGATCACTTGACAGATCCTGAAATAATGATTTGTTTGAATGCAGGCTGCAAGTTTGTAATAAATAGCGATGCTCATGACAAAAACAGAGTGGGCGAGTGTCACAGGGGACTTAGTGCCATGCTTCGCAATCGTATTCCAGAAAGTGCAGTTGGCAATTACAACAAAATTATCACATTAAAATCTACAAAAAGAAAAAAGGCTAAAAAATAACAATGTATTTGTCACACTCAAAGATGGAAGTATTAAAAAGCATACCGTTTAATTATTGTTGCGGTATGTCTTTTGTTAGTGCTGTTTTAAAACTGACATCTACTATTCAAAATGATTTGTCCAAAATTTATTTGTCATGTTCAGATGACGTGGCAGAAAGATTAAAACAAATAATTGATTCATTTTACAATCAAAAAATAACGATTGCAAAAGACGAAAAAAATTATGTTATAACTGGTGATTTGGCAAGTTTGTTATTTGATAGTGCAGTCATTGAAAAAGTAGAAAATGAAATTGCAATAAAATATGGTGTAGATGAAATGTTGCTTGATAGCGAATGTTGCAAAAAAACATTTTTGAAAGCAGTTTATGTCTGCGTTGGAAAATTTTATCACAATGTAGATGAAAGCCAAAATTCTACCGGTTACAATTTGGAATTTAATTTTAAAGATTATGCAATAGCAGATGATGTAAAAGCATTATTAGGATATTTTGAACTGCAATTCAAAATGAATAGCAGAAAAAATATAACCACCTTATATACCAAAAATAGCGAAACAATTAATAACTTTTTTGTATTGATCGATGCTGTTTCATGTTCTTTAGAGTTCCAAAACAATCTAACTTTTCGTGAAATAAAAAATAGTGTGAATAGACAAAACAACTGTTATGAATATAATTTGGACAAAACCATTTCTGCAAGTGTAAAACAAATTCATGCAATTCAATACATAGAAAAAAATTACGGGATGGATATTCTTGATGATGATTTGGTAGAAGTTGCTTTGCTCCGTTTGGCAAATTGTGACCTTACATTAAATGAATTAGTCAAATTATATGGCAAAAAAATTACTCGTTCTGGTCTAAAATACAAATTGGATAAAATAGTGAAAATATATGAAAAATTAAAAAAATAATTAAATTATATTAAAATAAATTCAAATTAATTAAAAATAATCGATTTTTATTAAAAAATAATCAAAATTAATTAATAATTAAATAATAAAAAATAAGCAATGTCAAAAATAATTAAAATATTGAGGAAAAAATGCAACAATTTGTTCACTTACATTTACACACAGAATACAGTATGCTTGACGGTGCTAGCCGCATATCTTCTTTGCCAAAAATTTGCAAGGAAAAAAATATGCCTGCTTGTGCAATTACTGACCATGGAAATATGTATGGGGTAATGAAGTTTTACAAAGAGTGTTTGCACTATGATATCAAACCAATTATAGGTTGCGAATTTTATGTTGCAGATGATTTGTTAGTAAAGAACGGAAGACAAGAAAATGACCATTTGATTGTTTTGGCAAAAAATAATATTGGTTACAAAAACTTAATGAAACTTAATTCAATTGCCTTTGTAGATGGCTTTTATTATAGACCACGTATTGATTACAAAACACTAGAAAAGTATAGTGAAGGCTTAATAATTTTGACCGCTTGTCTTGCTGGAAGAATACCAAGATTTTTGATGGACAACATGTACGAAGAAGCAAAAGCTTTTGCATTGTATTTGAAAAGCATTGTTGCCGAAGGAGATTTTTATATTGAATTACAAAACCACGGATTACAAGAACAATTAAAGATTTTGCCTTTAATGAAAAAAATAGCAGACGAGATAGGAGTCAAAACCGTTGCTACAAACGATGTTCATTATGTAGAAAAAGAAGATGCAGACATTCAAGACATAATGATGTGTGTTCAAATGGGAAAATATGTTGATGAAGACAGACTAAAAATGCCTAATAATCAATTTTATTTAAAAGATTATGATGAAATGTCTTTGGCGATGAAAGGGTACGAAGATTCGCTTTTAACTACACTTGAAATCGCAGAAAAATGTAATGTATTTATTAGAGCGAGACAGCATGCCGACTATACAAAAGATGAAAAAATGATTTTACCAAATACAGAAAACTTTATTCCATATTATCAAAATGATGAAAATATAGATAACTACGAATTTTTGCGCAAAATAGCTTATGAAGGATTAGAGCGTAAATACAAAACCCTGACTCAGCAAGTAAGAGAACGTGCTGAAATGGAGCTTACTACAATTCATGATTTGGGTTTTGTTGAATACTTTTTGGTGGTTTGGGATTATGTTCACTGGTCACAAGAACACGACATTCCAGTTGGTCCAGGACGTGGTAGCGGAGCTGGTAGTATAGTTGCTTATGCGATTGGTATTACTCAAATAGAGCCACTTAGGTATAATCTTTTGTTTGAAAGATTTATACATAGAGAACGTGTATCAATGCCTGACTTTGATATAGACTTTTGCGTG
>JAQVLJ010000059.1 GCA_028704215.1 Clostridia bacterium | reverse complement strand
GTGTTGTTTTGGCTGTAGTTTTGATAGTGGGCGTAGTTTTATTTGGTATAGACAGACTTTTGAGTTGGTTATACTATTTGCTAATAGGTTTGCTGTAAGGAGTAATTTATGGTATTAGAAAATATGGACAAAGAAGCCCGTTGGTATGTACTTCATACGTTCTCGGGTTTTGAAAATATTGCAAAAGAAAATTTGACTATTGTAATAGAAAAATATGGACTTCAAGATAGAATTTTTGACATAGTTATACCTATGGAAGATGTGCTTGAAGAAAAGAAAGGCAAAAAAGTGCTTGTTCCCAAAAAAATAATGCCTGGATATATCATTGTAAAAATGAAATATGGCGATGATATATGGCACGCAGTTACACGCACTCAATACATCACTGGTTTTGTTGGGCCAAAAGGTAGACCAGTTCCAATTACTGACAACGAAGTTTCTCGTTTGCGACTTGAAAGAATCAATGTCGATGTAAACGTAAAAGTAGGAGATACTATTCAGATAGTAGACAGCCCTTTGAGTGGAATGATTGGAAAAGTAAAAGCAATCAGTGAAGAAAGTCAAAAAATCAAAGCCATAGTCGAAATGTTTGGAAGAGAAACAACAGTTGATTTGGCATACTCTCAGATTAGAGTAGTTGATTAAGGTCATTACAATTATTTAATTGTTTGATATAGTGCAAAACAATCAATTTTGTACAGTGGGAGATAAAAAATTTATATTTTATCACTAAAACCACATTAGCCAAGGAGGATTTTATGGCAAAAAAAGTATCTGCTGTCGTAAATATTCATCTTCCTGCCGGTAAAGCAACACCAGGACCACCAGTCGGTTCATCACTTGGACCTCATGGTATCAATATTGCTGCGTTTACCAAGGAATTTAATGAAAAAACAGCAAAACAAGAGGGATTGATTATCCCAGTAGTAATCACTATCTATCAAGATAGAACTTTTAGTTTTATTATGAAGACACCACCAGCACCAATTCTTATCAAAAAAGCAATTGGTATTGAAAAAGGTTGCTCAAAAACTAAGGACAAAGTAGGAAAAATTAAAAAATCTCAAGTTCGTGTTATCGCAGAAACAAAAATGCAAGACTTAAATGCTGCTAGTATTGAAGCTGCTATGAGTATGGTTGAAGGTACCGCTCGAAGCATGGGTGTTGAAGTGGTGGAGGATTAGTATGAAAAGTAGCAAAAATTATTTAGAAAGCAAAAAACTAGTCGACAACACAAAAAATTATACACCTAGTGAAGCAATGCAGTTGGTAGTGGATACTCACAAAGCAAAATTTGATGAAACCGTAGAATTGCATGTTAAGTTGGGCGTTGATGGTCGTAATGCTGATCAACAAGTTCGTGGCGTAGTTGTATTGCCAGAAGGTACTGGTAAGTCAGTAAAAGTTTTGGTAATCGCAAAAGGTGATAAAGCAGATTTGGCAGAAAAAGCAGGTGCTGACATTGTTGGCGCAGAAGAGATTGTCACAAAAATTGTAAACGACAACTGGCTTGATTTTGATGTTTGTATCACAACACCTGATATGATGGGTGCAGTTGGTAAAGCCGCTCGTGTGCTAGGACCAAAGGGTCTGATGCCTAATCCAAAAAGCGGTACAGTAACCATGGATGTCGAAAGAGCTATCAAAGACGTAAAAGCCGGAAAGGTTGAATATCGTCTTGACAAAAATAATATTATTCACGTTATTTTGGGAAAGGTTAGTTTTGGTAAAGAAAAGTTGGAAAACAACTTTAATGCAGTTATGGC
This sequence comes from Clostridia bacterium, assembly GCA_028704215.1. Lineage (GTDB taxonomy): Bacteria > Bacillota > Clostridia > Christensenellales > UBA1242 > STF1-107. Next base: position 2,960 of record JAQVLJ010000059.1, on the reverse strand, counting down.
TGCACTTGTAAAAGCAAAACCTGCTGCTTCAAAGGGTACTTATTTAAAAAGTATTTATACAGCAACTACTATGGGACCTGGTATTAGGGTAAATTATAACGTACAATAATTTTTAAAAAACGAATTTTTTAAACAAACCATTTATTTGGTTTGTTTTTTTGCATATTTGTGGCAGTAGGTAGATTTTTTTGAGTTTTTGCGTGTTATATTATGCAGGGTTAATTTTTTTAGGAGATATTATATGGATATTTCTATTGCTGACTTGGCTTATCAAAAAACTGAGGAATTGGAACGTAAAATCGAAATTTTAAGAAACTATTTGACTAATGCTATTGATGATATTCAGTGTCTGAATCAGCAAATACTGTCTGAACTTGATTCAAAATTGGATAGTGTTTACATAACAGAATTGGAGTCAATGTTGGAAAATAAAGTAGACGCTGATGATTTTTCAACCTTGCAAAGTTTAGTAGATAATAAAGCGGACTCAAGTGATTTGAGTACACTTCAAACAGCGGTTCAAAATAAAGCAGATTCACAAGACGTTGTGATTTTGCAAAGTGAAATGACAAACAAACTAGACAAATCAAGTGCAGTATTCAATGAGTTAGATGCTGTAATAAAAGGTCATGCCTGTGGCTCTAATGAACTGGATGATATAGTTTTTGGAGAAGGCGTGAAGTATGTACCTTTGCCAAAAAATGAAATAGACTTCATTTTGAATGGGTATGCGCTAAGTGAAAATAGTTTGGATTTTTTAGGATATGAGGAGGAATAAATTTGATGATATTAGAAAATGATTCTATAACAAAATTAAAAACAGATCTTAATGCCATGAGAACAATGGTGGAAAACTTTGGGGGGACTGTACCAAATGGGCGAGTTGTCCCAACTCCACAAGATATTATTGATGGAATGGAAAGTTTAGATATAGCCGAAGTAACGCTGGCAGATGCTACTGTTAGTGATGTACTTGTTGGAAAAACATTTTTTTCTGGCAATGCAAGCATAAAAACTGGCACAAAACTAGATTATGAGCCTGCTATTGCTAGATTTGCTGATTCTAGTTTGGGAAACGTAAACTTAGTTATTCCAGACTATTGTACCAAAATAGATAGCAACGCTTTTGCAGAAAAACAAAACATTGTGGGAACAGTAGTAATTCCTAGTTCTGTAGCAACAATTGGCGAGAGAGCATTTTATAATTGCACAGGTATTACAAGTTTTCAATTTGACAGTTATGTGACAGAAATAGGTCAGAATGGATTTGCAAAATGTAGCGGATTGACGGGTACGCTTACATTACCAGAAGGGTTAATTACTATTGGAGCAAGTGCTTTGGTTAGTATGGCAAATATCAACAAAGTAATAGTACCTAGTACAGTAACTTATGTTGGGTCAAATGCTTTTTCTATAATGACTAATGCAGTACTTGTTTTATTAAAACCAACAAGTGTTCCTACTTTTAATAATTCTGGTGCATTTTTGTCATCAACTCACAAGATAGCAGTGCCACTGGATTCCTACTCAGCTTATCATTCAACAACAAATCTGACATCATTTATTTCACGTATGTGTGCGTGGAAAGATTATACATCGGGTGATGTGTTGTCATACTATATTGGGTCACCTGTTACTTGGTATGATAGTATCGAAAATTTGATTGCTGGAACGGGTGGTATTGTATCAAACGGCTCCAATACTGCCACTAGTACAGGCACTTGGTTCTGTACAATTTAATATTATTTTGAAGTTTTTTAAAGATGTGGAGTTTTCACATCTTTTTTATTGATTTTTTTTATTGTTGTGATATAATGACCTTAAAGAAAGAGAGAGCTTATGAATGAAAATAGATTAAATTTTGATTTGGTAGTTTTGACCGATTCGTATAAAAATAGTCGTAGTTTTACTATGGAAAAGAAATACGATTTTTCAAGGTATTTGTGTAAAAGTAGTACATTCTTTGACAAATTCAAAAAAGAATATGTAAATTTTGAACTTTTAAATAAAGAATATGAACATTCTTTGTTGGCACAGTGTAAAGCGTTTGTAAATAGTGGTGATTACGGAGTTGTTAATAGCAAATTGATAACTGATAATATTATGGATGTAAATTATAGATTGACAAAAAAAGGAAAAACAAGAGAATTTTCTGAAAAGAAATTGAAAGATTCGCTGGTTAGTTATCTCGAAAAGTACTTTACTCTAAAAAAATATTCAGATTTTTTGAATTATTATAAAGATAGCGAAATGGATAATTATAGATCTTCGATTTGCACAAAATTTTCAAAAAATAATGAATTTTCTGCAGTAGAAATGGTTGTGGACACGACAGAAAAAGCATTATATGTTTGGGCTGGTAACAAATCAGACGTTCAAGCCAAAACAATGGTCAATCATTGGTTGATTTTTTTAAAAACAAACTTGCCTTTAAAGGAAAATAACGAATTGACAAGTTCTTATGATGATGATTATTTTCAGGATTTGACCACTATATATTCCGAAAAATTAAGTGAAATTGCTGAAATTAGTGAATTTTTTAAAAAATTTTTATCAAATAAAGATTATGTTGATACAAAAAAACATAATTTAGTTAGGTAAATTTATTTGTACTAAGACTATATTAATATGCTGATTTTACAGCATTATATGCGGATGTGGCGGAATGGCAGACGCGCAAGTTTGAGGGGCTTGTGAGTAAAATCGTGTGAGTTCAAATCTCATCGTCCGCACCAAAAAGACCGAAAGGTCTTTTTTTGTGAACGATGAACACGCTTATGCGTTGCATACTTTGTATGCAATTTGAACTCACTTGTGTGTACTCCATGAACACACATCAAAATAAAAATTGTCATACGTTTCATGTTCGTCGTTTGATCGCTTTGCTCTCTGCACCAAATCTCATCGTCCGCACCAAACAAAAACAATCCGAACCAGTTTTGGTGAGGTTTTTTTGTTTG
>JAQVLJ010000058.1 GCA_028704215.1 Clostridia bacterium | reverse complement strand
AAGAATACAATATTATTGTTCCTGATGAAGACGCAGTTAAGTTTGCAACTGTTGGAGATATCGTTAGATTTTTGGATTCACGTTCGAAATAGTTTTGTTTAAGACTAGCATTTGTTTGAAAAAGTGCTAGTTTTTTGTTGCCTTTTGTATTTATTTTTTGTTGCCTGTCCACCACGCAAGTGCTTTTCATTAAAATTTAGTTGCAATAATTTTGATACTTCCAAATATAAAGGATAATCAATTTTTTTTAGTCTATAACTCAAATCATAATGTACAGTACTTTTTGCCATTGAAAAGTATTTTGCAGTGTTTCTAATTGTGCTTTTGTTATCCAAAACATAGTTTGCTAAATCAAAAGCTCTTTTTTCAATATTAACAAATGTCATATATCACTCCTTGTGATATATTTACTATTTGTTATGACCTTTTATGACAAATTTTGACAAAAATGTATATAAAAAAAAGATGCATTACTGCATCTTAATCTTAATCTTAATCTTAATCTTAATCTTCATCATCATCTAGATCAAGCCCTTCGTCCTCGTCTTCGTCCTCGTCTTCATCAAGGTCTTCATCCAAATCAATATCTTCATCTAACAAGTCATCGTCAATGTAGTCATCTTCTTCGTCCAAATCTTCTTCATTTTCTTCTTCAGGGTCAAGGTCGTCTTTAAGCACTTCTGTTAGCCCCAAATCTTTTCCTAATTCATCATCAAAAACAAGATCGTCATCATCTTCTTCTACTATGTCAGCATCTTTTGAAACTTCCTCGTCTTCATCCAATTCTTCAAGTTCCTCTGCTTCCTCGTCTTCGTCTTCGTCTTCTTGAATGTATCGGTGCCAGTTTTCAATCTGGACATCGCTGTCGCCCTCATTTTTTATACCTAACTCTAATTTACAACTTTCACAGATGTCATCACCTTGTACAAAATTGATTTTGCAGATAGGGCATAGTTCAAGTTCGCCAATATCATCTTCATTACTTCTGATAAGTTTTAATTCCTTTTTGCACACTTCGCAATATTGTTCTGATTTCTTAATGTAATTCAATTCACATCGTGGACATAAAATATATTCATTTTGACTATTTTTGTTCATAAAGTCTCCTTGTCATTTTGAAACTAGTATATTATAGATATAACGCTACTATTTGTCTAGTCATTTTGTAAAAATTTTTTAAAAATATTTACTATTTTTTTTATATTTAAAAATATATATTTTAAAATCGCTTATTTATGTTAGTTTTGAAAATAAAATCAAAAAAGTAATAGACAATTTTCGACTTTTAATGCTATAATAAATTCGAATTTGACACACAATAAAATTATATAAAAGGTATTTGATGATATATTTGATTTTAAGTGCCACCATTATCGTTCTATTAGCGACTTTGGTAGTCATTTCAAAAAAAATAGATAACAAAAAAACTGCTGTTGTCATAAAAGTAATAAGCATTGTTTTTGCTTTAATTTATCTTGTAAGACTATTTCAAGTAGATGTCATCGATAGTGTTAACAACAGTGCAACATGGATTACGAATACTGAATTGGCTGTCGTTAATATTATTCGTTGGTTTACTTATGTTTCTATTGTATTGTGTATTGTAGCACCTTTTTTGAAAGTAAAAACTTTAAAAAACTTGCTAGCATTCTTTGTTCCTTTGACGGTAATTTTGAATATAATCTTTTTTAAACTTAATTTGTTAGCATTCTTTGGAAATGCTGGATTTTCTTTGATTCATTATCGTTCAATCATGTTTGCCTGCGAACTGGTTTTAATGGGCATTTTGGGTGGATATGCCCTTTATGAAAAAATTAAAGAAAAAGATTTTAAAAAATTTGGCACGCAATTAAAATATATGGCGATTGTGTTGCCATTTTTGTTAATATCTATTTTCCCTTCAAATATGTTGTGGAATTTGTTTGGGCCAATCAATCTGATTGCCGACGATTTTACGTTTGTTCACAGAGTGTATATTTATGCTGCTTTGTTGGCACCTCTAATTATTACATTCGTATTTGGGAAAAAACATTATGATATACGAAACTCAGTAGTTGTATGGTTGGCTGTTGCCGGCTTTATAGGGTATTTTTATTATTTTAATTACAATGTTGGTCTTAACGCATTGCCGCTTCACTTATGTAACACTGCCATAGTTCTGATGTTACTCGCATATTGTTTCAAAATAAAAAGCGTGTTTTATTTTACATTCTTTATCAACGTTGTAGGAGCTTTTATTGCCATTATGATTCCAAATATGAGCAGTGACATTTTTTCAATGGGCTCTGTTCACTTCTGGTTCAATCATTGGTACGCTTTCTTTGTGCCTATTTTAGGTATTAGTTTGAATATATTTAAACGGCCAACTTTCAAAATGATTGGCAAAGCAATCGGTATTTTTACGTTATACGTTGTAATAATAGCTTTTGCAAATGCACTTATAAACAATTTTTTGACAGTAGATTATTTCTTTTTGTATGGAAATGAATTAACTGACAGATTTACATTCTTATTTGATATAAAAGCGAAGTTTATTTGGGTTATCGATACAGGTTCTCTGTATTTGAATATTTTTTGGCTGTATGATTTAATCGTGTACGTTGTATATACTATAAGCATCTTTGTTATATGGTATATCTACGATACTTTCTTCAAGATTGGAGATCACTATGCGTATTTATTAAATCTAAACCAAGTTGACGCTTTACAATTACGTGAATTAAAAAAGAAACTAAAAGGGAAACCACTTTCAAGTCCGGCAAATCCCAAAGGAGTAAAAATGATTAAAATAGAAAACTTTTCAAAAAAATATGCGGGCTCTGACTATTATGCAGTCAAAGATTTTAATTTAGAAATACATGATGGAGAAGTATTTGGCTTTTTGGGTCACAATGGTTCAGGAAAATCTACAACTATCAAAAGTTTGGTTGGCATACAATCACTAACAGAAGGCAAAATTGAAGTATGTGGTTACGACATTACAACACAACCACTTCAAGCTAAAAAAATGATAGGTTATGTGTCTGACAATCATGCAGTATACGAGTATCTCACAGGCAGGGAATACATAAACTACATTGCTGATCTATATGAAGTTACAAGCAAAGATAGAAAAGAACGCATAGAAAAATACGTAAAATTGTTTGATCTTGAAAAATTTATTGACAACGAGATTAAAAGTTATTCTCATGGTATGAAACAAAAAGTCATGGTGATTTCGTCTTTGATACATAACCCAAAAATATGGGTACTTGACGAGCCGCTGACTGGACTTGACCCAAATAGCGCATATGAAATCAAAGAATGTATGCGAGAGCATGCAGACAAGGGAAATATAGTATTCTTCTCAAGCCACGTCATTGAAGTGGTAGAAAAGATTTGTGACAAAATCGCTATTATTTCTCACGGAGTTTTGAAAGGCGTATACGACTTGGAACAACTCAAAAAAGACAAAATATCACTTGAAGAATTGTATCTTAGTTTTATTGATGTAAAAGAAAAGGACAAAAATGCTTAAACGATTAAAAACACTAGTTGCAATGCTATTGCCAAATAAAAAGATATTTAAAGCTACCAGCAAACCAAAATTGATAGCAAGATTTTTTATAAGTGTAATGTTTGTTGCTATTGTTGGAGCGGTATATTATGTGCTTTTGTATTTGTTCAAAAACATAATATACGTATCAACAAGCGAACAAATAGTGTTTTTTATTCTTTCTTTGTTTATTTTACTCAGCATCTTCTTAAATATAGGCAATATATCAACATCACTTTATGAAGGAAAAGACAACCAAATTTTGTTTTGTCTACCTGTAAAACATAATGAAATCTTCATTTCCAAAATTATTGTTTTCTTTATAGACGAATTTGTAAAAGGTTTGTTTAGCACATTACCGCTTATGTTCGCATATGGACTTATTAGTGGTATGACATTTGGTTTGGTTATCAATTCACTGTTATTAATAATTCTTATTCCAATGTTAACTGTATTTGTGTCATCTTTACTTTCTATACCTATATTTCTAATAAAAAGGTTTTTGAAAGAACACGCTATACTTAATACATTGACTACAACTGCAATATTTTCAGTGATAGTATACTTAGTTTACAAGATATTACAACACTTACCACGACCACTTAGAATTATTGCTTTATACAATGCTTTTGTACAGTTTTTATCTGGATTCATAGCAAAATTCAATTCAGCTATGTATGTTATAAAAGATTATATTAACGTTTTGTTTGAGGGACGTACTTTCATTAATTATTTAGTAATTTTATCTAGTTTGATTGCTCTTGGGCTGACAGTATATCTTGTAGCAATACCTTTCTACTTTTCACTTATCAACCCAAAATATGGAAAAAAGAAAAAAATTAAAATCAAACGTAATGCAGACAAAAAACTTCCTATTACAAATTCATTTATCAAAAAAGAATTTTTGCACATTACCAAAGATTCTAGTCAATTAACGAGTTATATTATTTCGATTTTGGCCTTTCCAGTATTGCTTTATGTTATAAATACTATTTTTTCTGCTATTAACACTAGCGCATTAGGAGATAGATTGATAATTACATTCAATATGGTTATAGGGTTGGTTTTGCTTACTTCAAATAATACAAGCTGTGCTACCGCAATAAGTCGTGAGGGACTTGAATTTCAAGCTTTGAAGACAGCACCATCTAATACATCTCGAATTATTATAGCCAAAATTTTGGCACAATCTATATGCACATTCTTTGCCATCGTTTTAGGTTTTGTTGT
>JAQVLJ010000057.1 GCA_028704215.1 Clostridia bacterium | reverse complement strand
TACATTCAATATGGTTATAGGGTTGGTTTTGCTTACTTCAAATAATACAAGCTGTGCTACCGCAATAAGTCGTGAGGGACTTGAATTTCAAGCTTTGAAGACAGCACCATCTAATACATCTCGAATAATTATAGCCAAAATTTTGGCACAATCTATATGCACATTCTTTGCCATCGTTTTAGGTTTTGTTGTGCTAAAAAGTGTCACATTGATAGACAATTTGCAGTTGCTAATGCTTTGTGCTGTGTACTTCTTAATATCGTACGGTCATATGCTTGGAGCATTGCAATATGATGTAATTTATCCAAAAATAAATGATTATGCTCAAACAGGGGATATTAATAAAAATAAAAGTTTGTCAAAAACAATGCTTTCAGGTGTTTTGATTTCATTGATTGCAGCAGCTATTGTAATGTTTTTCTTCTTAGATAGTTATTTTGGTGGATGGGTTAGAATACTTGCTTTCAGTGCCGCATATTTGTTGATAAAATCCATTCTATTATCTATAAATGTTAAAATTTTGTTTAAAAGGATTGAAATGTAATTTATGAGCAAAAAAATAATAATCTTAATTGAATTTGTGGTGTGTTTCATAGCAACGATTATGATTAGTATTTTTGGTATCAATCCGGAAAACTGGCGTGATTACAAGTACACGGAATACTTAAATTTTACAGAAACAAATATTCAACTAGAAGCCGACGATGACTCATGTGAAATTTCATGGGAAATCGGACCTTACGATGCAACAATTAAGACCATTTCGTTTATTTACGACAAAAACATTTGTAATATTTCAGAAATTGATTATAATAATTGTACAGCAATAGTAACGTTTGTTCAAAAAATCGGCGTTACCATAACAGGAAGAACTCAGGATGGCAAAAAAAATACCAGTCGTATCAATATCACCTTTTCGAACTCTGGTTCGGGAAACGTTGAATTGGATTAAATTAGGAGAAAAAATATGAAAAAAAGTTTGAAGTTTTTAATGATAGGATTCATTTTGCTATGCACAATGTTTGTGTTTACTGCATGTGAATCTCCGATAGTAGATATTGTTCTTGATATTACCAATTTTGAATTGACAGTACCATACAATACCGACCTAGATTTTTCGGATTTGGTTGTCAAAGCAAAAAGATTTAATGGCAAACAAAGTGCTATTGATATGGATGACGAAAACCTTACAATAAGTTGTCCTACATATAGTAAAACTACTCCTGGTAGTTACTTGGTTACAGTTACATATACTATCGAAGAGGGCAATTCAAAAACAAAAACTTTTAATATAGTTGTTGCTAGTCCTGTAGAAACTGGTTTTAGAGTAGATTCTGATGACGTTACAAAAGTAGTGTCTTATGGTACTGCATTGGATTTGTCTGGTCTACAAGTTTATTCACAGTATGAACACGGTGCTGAGATTGCGTTAACTAATGGAAATGCGACAAATCAATATGCTTGGACATGTCCCGATTATAGTGCAACAACAAGTGGCGCTTACACAGTCACCATTGCATACAAAAATTATGCAACACAAACATTTTCTATTACAGTAAATCAACCAACTGAAAACGGATTTGAAGTAGACACATCTGAATTGGACTTGTCAGTTGATTATGGCACTGATTTGGATTTGACTGGTTTGATTGTTGAAGCAACTTACGCAGAGAGTGCAATGAATAACACTGCATTATCATTAAAGACAGTTGATGAAGATGGTTATGAAATAGACAATGGTGGTTACGACAAAAACCAGCCTAACACATATACTATAACCGTTTCTTACAAAGAATACGAAGATCAGACTTTTGAAATAATAGTAGAGCAGGCAAAAGAAACTGGTTTTGTAATCGACACTACATTAGTTGTAAAAAATGTAGATTACGGCACAGAATTAGATTTAGCCGGCTTGGTTGTAAAGGCAACATATCAAGATGGTACTTTTGTCACTCTTAACGATACACAATACACTATGACCAATAATTACAACAAAGAGGTAGATGGTATCTATACCATTCGTATTGATTACAAAACTTATACACAGAAGACATTTACCATTACGGTGGGCAATCCAAGTGAAACAGGGTTTGAAGTAGACCATTCTACTGTCAAAAAGAGTTACGGATACAATGAAGACCTTGATTTGACAGGTTTGGTTGTCGAAGCAACTTATAATTCAGGTAGTCCAGTTCAATTGAATGTAAAAACTGGCGATGAAATAGGTTACGAAATAGATAATGGTGGCTTTAATAAAACAACTCCATCTACTTATACAATTACCATTTCATACAAAACATATGATGCTGTAACTTTTGACGTTACAGTAGCCGAAGCACAAGAAAATGGTTTTGAAGTTGACACATCGGCAATAGACATGTCAGTAGAATACGGAGATACACCTGTTTGGACTGATTTGGTTGTGAGAGCAACTTATCAAGATAACACAAAAGTAATCCTTACAACATCGGATTATACTTTAAATAACACTACATTTGATGCAGATAAACAAGGCACTTATACAATCACAGTATCTTACGGAAGTTATGATGATATTACATTCGATGTTACTGTTGGCGCCCCTGCCGAAACAGGATTTATCATTGATACTACCAACGTCGTAAAAGTGATAGAATACGATACAGAAATAGATTTGAGTACACTTGTTGTATATGCAACTTACGAAGACCCAGATGTTGATGATATCACCATTAGTAAAAAGACTACTTTAAACCCTAATGGTTATGAAGTAGATTTGGGTGGATTTAGCCAAACAACAGTCGGTGTATATACTATTACCATTAGTTACAAATCATATCAAGCACAAACATTTACTGTTGAAGTAAAGCGTGTGTTGACAGGTGACAATTATATAGTTGATACAGATGGCACTATTGTATTGTTTTCTAACGTATCCTATACATTCACTGGCGCAACAAATATCAGTTTGACAAACAACACAACTCAGGTAGTTACCACTGTTACAGGTAGTACTTTGGCTCCTATGAACAATGGCTATTATACAATGAATTACACAAACACAGCAGGAGATAGTCGTACCAAAAATGTAAAAGTAGTAGACTATTTGACTCTATTCGCTGTTGGATCTGACTATACAGACAGAGTAGACAGCATTGAATCTGGAGATTATATCAAAACAACTGTTGACCCTTACTTAGTAGGAATAACTAATGATTTCATATTTGATATCAATGCAATTTCTGCCAAAACATCTGCATTTACAAATGTAACAACAGATTATGTGAACTTCAAGTTTTACGTAAAAAATGAATTGGAAGAATTTGAATTAACAAATGCTGCAAGTATTATTACCGTTACCGATGGTTACAAATTTAGATTTAACGAAGCATACGTTGGCAAAACTGTCAAAATGATTGCTACTGCAAAATATCAAACCTTCTCCAACATTGAATTTATTTTCATTTTGAATAATGGATACAACGTTTTCACTCATTCAGATTTGGTTTATGCTTTCTCAAATAGAAATGTTGCAAGTATTAATGTTCATAGAGAAATTGTAGCAGTAATGGCACCAGAACAACTCAATCCTAATGGCACACCAAGAAACGTTTGGGCTAGTGCGGCAGCAAATTATGTTACTTACGACCAATCAGGAGCAATGACTGCCAATGCTACTGCTAACCTTTATGTACGTGTAGGTGGTAATACAAGTTTGGTTGTAAACGGTAATTATTTTGATATTAATGGCAAAAACCTGCCAAAATTACGAGTTAACACAGAGGGTTATTCTGACCAACCAGACGAAACACTTGATATTATAGGAGAAACAGAAATAATCAACGCACAATCTTCAATTTTCTACTTTGATTTGAGAACGGGCAATATCAATGCCAACTATACTAGTGCGGTAGAAGACAACTTGACCCGTGCACAATTTGACGTACTTGAGCCTTACAAAATAACATTTAATAACTTAACCATTATGGGTAGCACTGTTACTCCAACGGGAGATATGACAGACGAAGAACAACAAACAGTTGTATACCAAAATTCCGGTAGTCATGAGGGAATAATGGGATTGAGCGATTATGATGCAAACAATGTAAATATTGGTTTCTGTGTTATCGCTGTATTCGTTTGTGCAAAAGGTGCTGACGTCAATTTGGTTGATTGCCACCTTAAAGAAAGTTGGGCAAACAACATCTACGGAAACGGGGCTTCATATGTATCGGTACAAAATTGTTTGATAGAAAATGCTGGCGGCGCTGCTGTATGGCTTGAGGATACAAACTTAACAGCGGGAGATGTGTATGATCCACATTTCACAATGGATACTGATACTGTAATTAATAACTATGTTTCCGGTACGGAAGCGTGGTTCGTAGCATATAATATGCAAATATTTGTCCCTACTGCAAAGTCTGGAATTGAAGGCGCAGTAAACACTTATAGTCAAAACACAAAAACAATCCTTGTTGAAAAACAAGATTCACTAGGCCAAACATATCAAACGTTTAATTTTGCAGTAGTAATTTTGGATCAATATACAGGTACTCCAGAATATCGTGCAAGTTATACTTATGAAGACATAGATGTAAGCAGAGTTGTTGCAGAGTTTAACCAAGATATTCGTAGCTCAGGCGGACAATTCATGTGCGTTGTCGATCAGTTGGCTAATACAGTTCCATTCTTAACTGCCGTTAACAATAGAGGCACTGAGATTGGAGGCTTGTATATGGCAGATGCCCATTACACTGCAGCGGTAAATGGATATATGAGCGCCTATGGTGTCGATTTCCCTACAGCTTGTGGAGCAATAGCAGCAGGAG
>JAQVLJ010000008.1 GCA_028704215.1 Clostridia bacterium | reverse complement strand
CCCACAAATTGAGATAATACAAAACTCCGCCTTGGATGCCAACTGGCATATCCCATTGCGTTAGTCTTTGATAACTAGTTGGAGCGCCATCATCATCGTATTTTGCGCTATATACTGCAAAATCAAGTAAGCCATCTTCCCCTTCGCCTTCCAAAATTATATTGCCATTGCCTTGGCTTTGCTCTGTAATTTTTTTGTACTGATAATACATAAAACCTATAAAAAGCCAAGTCAATATGAGTAATACAATTATAATATACATGATGACGCTTTTTCGACGTTCAGACTTGTCCGCACGTGTTGTTTTGAGTACTTCTTGGTCGACCAATACACCACCGACTACAACATCATCGTCATCCAAACCTTTAATTTTTGAATTAGAGTCAAATTTGGAGTCCTCCGTGTATTTTGGAGTATAATCTTCAACATCTTTTTCTGGTAACGGATTTAATTTTTGTTCAGATTTGTCGATTTCTATTTCGTTCTTACTTTCTGGTATTTCGGGTTGTTTTTCTGTGACAACCTGCTCTTTTTCTTTTTTGTGTTGCGTTTTTGTGGTTTTTGGAGTTTTCTTTACTTTTTCATCATTTTCTGCCATCACTTACCCCCTACGAAGTCCATTGAGCAGCAAAGTTGTCTGATACCACATTACTGTTAATTACTTGTGTTCCATTCGCGTTGAGTGTAATATCTATCTCTTCCGATACTACCCCGACAAAGTCTGCTACCGCCAAACTACCTGCAACCGCAAGATAACCACTTCCACTTACGGATACCAAATAACTTGTGCCATTTGTATAATAGTAATAGTCTCCAACTTTCGTCCAATTAGTAAAACTAAACGTAAAGTTGCTCGCTTGTGCTTCAAATGTTATGCTGATGCGCATATACATTGCTGTGCCACCTGTGTTGCGTATGAACAATTCATTGTTTCCAAAATAATAAGTTTTGCCTTTTACCAAATCTGACAAGTTGTTTGTGCTAACAGAAGTGGTAAAATTTGATTCTTTATAAAAAGTCATTGATGGAGTGACCGAACTACTGCTCGAATTGGACCATTCAACACCTACTGCACCAAAATTAATTGTTGCACTTGCAGATTTTTGGTCTTTAAAATAAGCCATTGTTACATTATAGAACAAAACAAAACTCAGTCCAACCACAGCAAATGTAATCAAACATGTCAAAATAAAATTGAGATTTATTTTTTTGTTATACAATGTTTTTCCTCCGTAACTTATTATTATATCATATATTATTCTTCATAATCAAACATTATCTGTCATGTTTATTGTGGCATACTATCTACTCGTTCATAGTAAACTGGATATTTCCACATGTTCAATTCTTCTTTTACTAAGTAGCCAAGCGCTATCATTACCGATATCATGCTCAAAACTAACATCCAATTGTCACGTACAAAATCGTATACTGTACCTAGTTTTGGAATAATATAGGTTACTTTTCCTATTACAGTAGAAGGATCTCTTTCGCCATCAGGTGAATCATTGGCCTCCCCTTTTGTAACGTAATAACCGCTTTCTGTGATATGTATCAATTTGTGTGTTACATAACTGTCCGTTCCTGTTGAACAAGTAAGAATGTCTCCTTCTATATACACATCTTGTTTATGCACCATTACTATATCCCCTGGATAAAACGTAGGAATCATACTGCCTGTCAAAACAATGTATGGCTTGTAACCAAATATAATACAATAAACCACCAGTAAAGCCAATGTGTACATAAATGCCATAACGATATCAAACAAAATGGACTTTATCAATTCTCCATATTTTTTTTTGTAAATATTTTCAAACATATTAATCTCCTAAGCAAACGCTGGTAAATTACCAGCACTGTAAACGAATACAGATTCGCCATTATTCAAATTTGTGACGAAACTTTCTAAAAAGTAAGCCGATGTAGAAATTGCAGTTACAGTAAACGAACCAGAACCATTTATCGCATTGTAAGTATTTTCAGTATAGTAGCTGTTTGTTATAATTGATCCTGTACCGACAGATGCTGTGATAGCATAAGAATATATTGTGCCACTATTCAAAATTGATGTAATAGTACCATAGCCAGTTGTTATATAAACAAACGAATTTTGGATTATTCCATTATTTACCGCCGTCACCAATCCCACATAGGTTGTTGCATTTGATAATGAACTTGTAATGCTGATGTTAATTGTTGTGTAGCAACTATTAATAGTTCCATAATTTACAACATAATTATATGTTTTGTTATTGTTTCTTCCTACTAGTCCTCCAATGTATCTTGTGCTATATGCATTTATAGAAATATTACCAGCACTTGTTGAGCGATATATAGTTCCTGCATAATTTATACCCACCAAACCACCAACGGTGCTTCCGGAAGTAATATTTACGGTAGCAGTTACTTTGTCTAAAAGTGCCTTTTCGTTGTATCCGACTGCTCCGCCAATGTAAGAGTTTCTATCATTATTAATAGATGAACCAGTATTAGAAAATTCTACAACCGTATTTGATATGGCATTGCTTTCAAGTGCAGCATAAATTGTTTTACCAGCTACGCCACCGACTGAAATATCTTCGCCTTGTTGAGCGGATGTGCTAACTGACACATTTACTTGAATATTGCTACCTGTAATACTCGTATCATTCATTGTACCAATTAAACCACCAACATTCAATCCCTTAATTGCAGTTGTGTTTATACTTCCACTAGTTACAGAAATTCCGCTTATTTCAGTTGATTGAACACTACCTGCTAACAATCCTACGCTAATGATAACATCACCAGTATTGGTTGCAGTTATTGAACAATTTTCAAAAGTGATATTTGTGATTGTTGTGTTATTTATTTTTCCTGCTAACAAACCATATGAAGTATTATTTATGCCTGACAAAATGTTTGAAGTAAAGTTGTTGTTTTGTAAGTACATATCAATTATTGTTGCATCTTTTATATAGCCGAATATGCCTTTGTATAATTGATCAGTGTTGTCAGTAATGTTTATGTTGCGAATTAGTTTGTTATCCCCATCATAATATCCCATAAACGGTTTTTCAAAACTTCCAATAGTGGTCAGGCTAATGCCATCAAAATTAATGTTTGCCATCTGCAAATACTTTGCATTTAAATAGTATCTAATATTGCTAAATTGTGTAGTATTGCTAATTGTGTAAGGGCTTTCGGTTGTGCCACTTCCGCTTGCAAACAAATCAAATTCGTAAATTGTGGATAGTTCGTTGTTCCAACCGAGAGGTTCGGACAAGAAACCAGCCTGTGATAATGACTGAATTTTGATGTGATTGTAACTACCTATCTGAGCAGGTTGCCACCAAGCATCCGCGTCGCTATTCGCAGTAATTACTTGTGTTATTTCAACAGACGGTTGTCCACTAGCAGTGAAAGTATACGTTATCTTATAAGTGCTTATAAAATTACCGCCGCCTACATCAACTCTAGTCCACTCAAATCTCTTCAAATCATTGTTAAATACAAATTCATCAGGTCGTGCAGGTTTTGAAATAATCAATTCTGCACTATATTCAGAATTTGTTTTTGAAGCATGAACTGTTAATGTTCTGACTCTTATGCGATAACTACCTTCACTTGCTGTAGAAGGTAAAGATGCCGAGTTCGTGCTTACTGTATAAGTCGTTACTTCTTCAGTATTCAAATCAGTTACTTCAATCTCATAACCACTTGCAAACTCATTTGCAGTCCATTCAAAAATAGTGTCTGCAATCGTCATATCTTCTTCAAAGTTTTGAATAGTAGGAGCAGTTGTAGGCGATAATTTTTCAAATGTAACAGTCGCACTATTGCGAGATGTCAAATAACTGCTTGAAGGGCTGGTGGACGTTGTACCTATTGCCTTTACATAAACTGTAAACGAGCCACTACCAAAGGTATAACTATCGTTATTTAAGAAATCATACGAATATGTATTTCCATCAAGAATAATCGTATAAGTATTTGCATCCTTTACATAGTACAACACAAAACTTTGGACATTGTCAATATTGGACCAGGTTACTATTCCGTGGTCAGAAGATAAATAAGTTATATCATTCAATCTAGTAGCAGAATAAGTTACCGCATTGCTGTTAATGAAGTTCGACGTTCCCTTTCCACGTATAGCAAATGTATATAATTTGTTTCCAACTAGTTCATAAGATTTTGTACCAATTATCACTGAATTTGGCATCGTGTATGAAGGGTTTTCAAATTTTCCGATTTCAGTTGTGTAAACAACGGTGTTATCCAAATCATCAACAAATGTAATACTCAAAATGTAACCTAAGATGCTGTCATTTGCCAACTTGTCCCAAGCCAAAACTCCATCAACAAGGTGAACGTTGGCTACGGTTGGTAATTTTGATATCATCAAACTATCACTATCAGAACACAATATACTCGTATCGTCACCGATTGCATAAATTGTTATTGTGTGTTCTCCTACTGAAACATTAGTTGGAAGTTCGTAATATATTACGTTTTCAATCACGCTTACATTGTCATCTATTATCTGACCATATTCATCATAAATCTGCAAAGTATATGTAATTGTGTCTATTGTAATTGAGAACTTGTTTACATCAAAACCATCTATAGAAAATCTATTAAATTTAAGTACGCCGTTTTCAACTACAAAATTTGCAGAATCAATATCTAATTTCGTTTTTGCTAAATAACTATTACCTTTTGAATTAATCATATTGTTACCGCCACTAGTGGCAACGAGATTAATCATATATCTGCCTGCAACAAAGTTTTCGTCAAAATCAAATGTGGTTACGTCAGCAAGTTCAATCACTGTACCATCTAGGCTGTTGTTCCATTCATATTCTGTTTTGATATTCAAAACATAGCCAGTAGCGCCATCCACTCTGTTCCAAATCATCACACCTTCCGATTGTAACAAAATAGGTGTAGTCAATATTCTTATTTCAGGACTTGTGGCGATATCTGAATTGATATAAATTGTGTCATCGCCCTTCATATATACTTTGACAGTAAAACTACCTTCGTTAAATAATATTCTAGTATTTTCAGTACCATATTCAAAATATGGTTCATTAAAATCTATGCTCGTAATTGTACTTTCAAAAGTATGCACTTCACTTCCAGTCGTTATCGTAATAATATAATTTGCATCGCCTGCATAAGTAGTGCCCGCTCCAACTTGCCATGATACTATACCTTTTTCAGAATTTGAAACAATAGGTGTTGGCAATTTTACATACTGTGTTGGCTCCGCCAAATGTATCATACTGCTATAAGTTTCACTTGTTAGTAATCCAGCATTCATTTCAACCATATCGATAGCGCCTGTATAAGTATTGCCAATTAGTCTAATTGCCAAAGTATAAGTACCAGCAGGAACTTCTGGTAGACTTTCAATGGTAATATCTTGAGAAAGTTGACCAAACACAGATTCGTAATCCAAATCTTTAAAATCCGTACTTAAAATATAAGCAGCTAAGGTTGGACTGATTTCATGATCTACTTCATCGATTTCAACATATTTTATATAAGTATTGTAATTATTTATAAATTTCAATTCCAAACGAGAGAATAAAGTTGCTGCATTAATATTTGCAAAACCTTCATCTAAATATATGTTATTTGCTTTTGGCAACAATATCACGTCTGCTGATACACTTTCTGATCCCGTCAATGTGGTACTGCCATTACCAATTGCTTGAACGGAAATTGTGTATAGACCACTGTCTACTGCACTTAAAACATATCTTTGTTGTGTAACTGTTTCAGATTTTACAAGCACTTTTTCGTGAGCAGCGTTGTAGTAGTACACGCGTACAAGATAGTTCATCGCTTTGGTGTCTGCATCAAATACAAACACACCATTTTCTACTCCCAAATCACTTGGTGTATCCAGTTTGTTGATAATAAATGTATTGCTTATTTGCGAATTGCTATACAAAACACTATCCCCAGAAGCATGCACACTTATTTTGTATTCGCCAGGTTCTGTAAAGCCCTCTATTAATTCTGAAATGGACATGCTAGTAGACCCTTGTCCAGAAATACTCTTTGTATATTCATTGTGAGTTTCTGTTGTGTTTTTTTCCAAATGAACTACATATCCAGTGGCACTCGTTACAGAATTCCAGAAAATTTGATTATCTTGCACATAAACACTAGTAGGTCTATCTAACATATTGACTGTAAATGTAGACTCATCAGACATAATATAATTTTGGTCACCAAGATATCCTGACCTTATTTTTGCTATCTCATCTCTATTTGGATATAATGAATAAATCGTAGAAAGGAAAACAGTATCCAAACTAGCACCATCAGGATCAACGTATGATACTTTGTCACCTATGGTAATAGTGTAATAGTTTGCATATTCAACTTGACTATACTTAAATTCACCACGATACAATTCAAAAATACTTGGTATTGCTAGTTTTCTTACAGTAATTTCAGTTGTTTTTGAATTTATATATATGGTGTTGTTTGAAGGTGTTGAATTATTTGTTGTAGCAACTGCACGCATATTAATTGTATACTCACCTGGAGTTATTTGGTAGAAATCATAACTAGTAGTTGAAAAGTCCATTGTACCGCTATCGCCAAAAGTCAAAATGTATTTGTTTGCATTTGATACAGTATTCCAAACTAATATTTCATTTTGTACAGACATATTAGCTAAACCTAGTCGCACAAAATTCAAATTAGCACTGTTGGGACTATTAAAATACATTGATGCTCCGCCTATCGCTTGAACGTGAGCAGAAATATTGCCAGACAATAAGTCATCTTCATCAAAATCGTAACTTCTGTCAGTTGTAGAAATATTGTATGTGTATCTGTACTCACCATCTTCTAACGTTAGAGCATATGCTGTTGCTCCGCTCACATTATCAAATGTAAGCAATGAATCACTCAAAGATAAATTAGGTGCAAATAAAATAGTAATGGTAGTCGCGTCGTTTAGATTTGAATCAAAATAATATTCGCCATCGCCCTTTGCTATAACATAAATATCGTTACTGCCAACATTCAAGCCCGCGGGTAAAGTGGCATACACTGTTGTGCCTACTATTTCTATTTCTGCGTTGCGCTTTGTACCATTGATAACAAAAGCGTATCCTGAAGCATAGTCCACAGCAGTAAAGGTCAATCTGTTTTCATATTGTCCTAACATTCCAACATTGGCCAATTTGTATATAGTTTTTATTCCCGATTCATCACTGTCGAGAATATTTGAATTGTTGCCTAGATATTTTATTTTTATTTCATATTCGCCCACGTCTTCGAATTTTTCATCCGGAGTTACTCCGTCGCTTTCGAACAAATTGTAAGTTGCAGTGTTGTACTCATATTCTGCAAATACACTCTCACCTGGATTTTTGATATACAAAATCGCAGAAACATCGCTCCTGTCAAAAGCAATACTGTTTTGTGAAAGACTTGGAGTATCTGGTGTGGTTATTTTTGATACTATATAATTTGAACTCATATTTGAATTGATAAAATACATATCATCAATAATGGAATTAGATGCGATTTTCTTCAAAGTAAATATGTAATTTTTTGCTACTAACAAATCTTCTTTTGCTACTGAAAAACTTGTACTTGTACTTTCGTCATACATTACTTCGTCCAAATACAATTCATACTTGTCTACTCCTGTCAATTCTGTTTCAGAAAAAGCAAGGGTATAATCGGTTGTGTTGTGGGTAAATGTAATATTAGAAGTGTTTACATTTTCTAGTTTAGTTACAAATAAACTATCGCTCGACTCAGAGTCTATATACAAGCCATTTCCAGTAGCTACAACATACAACTCATATTCTCCGCTTTCATATTCGCTAGTAAATGTGAATGTACGTTCATTTGTCAAAGTAACATTTGTGGTAGTAGAATTATAGATTACACTCAAAATATAACTGTTTGCATTGTCTATTGCATTAAATGAAACCACGTTGCCAACAATTGATAGAGAAGGGGCGTTTAGTTTGGTTATGCCAAGCAACTCAGTGTAATCGCTCTTTAAATATCTTTCCTCATCCCCATATGCAAATACTCTTACAGAATATGCTCCCGCTTCAAGTCCCTGCAAAAATTCGTTTGAACTACGTTTTGAATGTACAAGTTCACTCTTTACAAAAATATCATTTTTGAATAATTGGATTAGATAATTATCACAAACACTCGTACTTGCAAAAGTCAAAATATCATTATTTACTATTAAATTGGTAGGTAATTCAAGTTTTTCTATATTGTCCACATTTGAATAATCGCTAACAAATACGGAACTTTCGGTAGATTTCGTGCGTATTTTCAATTCATAATTTTTTACGTTTAAGAAGTAAGTATAGTCAATATTTGCGCTATATACATTCCCGACATGCGATAAAGTAGATTTGTCAAAAGAATATCTCAAATTACTGTCAATATACAAATCATAATGAGTATTGTTTTCATTTTCATCTACCCAACTAATATCGACATCTTCATTTTCGTCATCTATTGCGTTGATGGTCAAACTTGTAACTTTTTTAAGTTTTTCTACCGATGGTCTTTCTGTTTCTGGTAACAAATCACTTTTTACAGTAGTTGTATTGTTACCATATGCAACTATTGCAATATTGTAAATTGTAGCGGGATACGCAACTCCTGATAAATTTGTGCTAACAACAGAACCAACGACGGTAGGTGCTAATAGGGTGTATTCTGAACCATTCAATATCAAAATGTAACCAGTTGCACTATCAATTTTGGGCCAACTGATTGTATCATTAGCAATAACGATATCACCAGAACCAATTGCTTGCAATTTGGTAAAAGTCAAAACTGAACTTTCACTAGAAATCAAATTGATTTCAGTCGGTACTGCTCTAGTTGTAACACTGTATTCGCCTGCATCCAACGCCAAATCATACAAGTCAAAATTCTTTTCCATAGTAATATAAGTTTCATTGTAATTATTGCCGACAATGTTTAAAGTGAAAAATACATCGCTTTCGCTATAAGTCCAAGTAAGTGTATTGTTTGAAAGAGCAAGGTCATCAATTGTGGCAAACTTTCTAAAATTAACTATATCGCTATAAGCGCCATCATAAATTTGCTCATTTGTAATTGATAAACTATTCGTATCATAGCCGGTTTTTAGTCCACAAACTTTTATGGAATAATCGTTTCCAGAAATATAAGAAGAAATATCCACAGAATTTGTGGTTACATCAAAAGATTGATTATTTTGGTTATCGTTGTTTGTCAAAACTACTCTATAATTTTGAACTCTACTAATTGCATTAAAAGTAAGCAAACCATCTATTACTTTAACATTTTGGACTTTGCTAATTTTTAAAAAAGTCAATGCGCTTGAAAAGTCAGACGAAATAGTCGCCCTTTCGCTACCTACCGCTTTTACTCTTACGTTTTGGACAATATCATAATTGGTCACATTGTAAGTTGTGGTATTTGCCAAAGGAATTTCTTGTGAATTAATTTTTAATAAATAATTTGAACAATTTTCTACTTCATTAAAACGGATTTGATTATCAACGAGTCTTAGTTGAGTAGGAACTGCTAGTTGAACAGGAACGGAATAAATAGCCACATTTACTGAACAAGTTTTTGATCCGTTACTACTGTCCGTTGCTGTAGCAGTAAGAGTAACAACTCTATTTGCTACATTTGCAGTTACGGTGTTGTTGCTATTTACCGTCAACACGGCACTATCACTCGAAACTAAGGTGTAGTTTCGAAGAGTGGCGTTTCTGGGGATAATTACAACATTTGGATTATAGGTTTCTCCAACCGTCATCTCAATAATACTTTCAGAAAAAGCAATGTTATTCACGCTGATTGTTTTGGTACAAGCAAAAAGGACGGTGAAAGCAAACATAAGCAAAAATATGTAAAGCGTCTTTTTAATTTTTAACATAACCACCCTTTTGCCATAAATATACTTATATAGTTTATCACGTAATCTACATTTTATCAAATAAAAAAACTTATAATTTTACAAAATATTTTGTATATAGGACAAAAAACTAATAATAATTAACAAATCAAAAAAAATGCAATAAAATTATAAAAGTATAATTTACAAATAATTAAATTTATTTTATAAATTTAAAATAATTTAAAAAAATAATATTAAATTATTTATTTATAATTATATATTGCTGTTTTTTGACATTTTATTTGATTTTTTTGTTTGAGCAAAATTCATAAATATATATCAATCGGAGGTGAGATATGGCAGATAAGAAAAAATCTACATTTGACTTAATTTTGCTTATACTTTGCATACTACCATTTGGGTTTGACAAACTATACAAAGGTGACACAAAAATGTTTGTATACAAATTACTTTTACATTTTGTAGCAGTCGGATTTTTGTGGTGGTTGTACGACTTAGTGTGCGTAATCGCTGGAAAATACAAAATTAATCCAATCGAAAACTAACATTAAAAATAAAAAAAACGGGTTTACTCGCTTTTTTTATTAATTTTTTACTTTATTATCTTCACAAGATATAAATAAACCTTTAGCATTTCTTTTGCAATAATATAGTTTATTTCTTTTTGATTCGGAGTTATAAACTGTTCAACAAAATTTGTAAAATCTGCAAAACTTATATACCTAATATCAAAATTATTTATCTTTTCATTTTCAGTTAAGTTAAAATTGGAAAGGTTTGGTTGTTTGTCTGTTCTTACCAAAAAGTAAATAACTTGCGAAAGTCTGTTTTTACCTGTGTTTTGATAATTTTTTTGCAAGTATTTTACTTTATAAAATTGTCCAATTATCTCATCATAATTAAGGACTATCCCTGTTTCCTCTTCAATTTCCCTAACAATTCCTTGCAAAATACCCTCACCCTCTTCAATGTGTCCTCCGGGGAGTTGACACCCTCCACCAGATGTTGCAATCAAAACTTCGTCTTTACTGTTAACCAAAAAAACTTTAACTCTTGTAGTAAAAATTTGAATAGAAGATTCATCAATTTTGTCATCATTATATTCTTCAACAAATTCTTTAAAAAGTGTTTTGTCTATCATTTTGTTTCTTCTCCAAATACAATTTTTTTTTAAATTTTTTAAATCCTCACATTTGAATATTATATTCCCTATTATAAGTGCAAAAAGCATTATAATCTGAAATCATAAACACTACCGTCTATTGTAATTCACTTTTTTTTAATAATATATTATGCTAATTTATAGAATGTTAAGTTTAGTCGTTTTATCTTTTCCAATTATATTTTTGTCATATTTTTTAAAACATCACTATAAATTGTTACTTTGTATGAGTTGGACAAGTCGCTCATTAGCAAATCTTCGTACTCGCTATATCCGTTGTTTGAAGAATAAATATCATCAGTTACATCAGCAGGATACACAGTATCAAATAGCCAGTCAAAATATGAATACTCCGTCAAATCATTGATGTATGTTTGGCTCAATTTTGTTAGAGTCAAGCTATTTACATCACTGCGATTAATTTTTTGTAGAGCATTTCCAGCATAAAATACAATGTGATATCCGTAGGTAGTAAAAGTACCTTCATAACTTCCAAAAACTCCATCTTCTGCCAACTCACGACTAACTTCGTTGAATTCGTCAACCATAGAACTATTTTCAAGTCCTATAACATAAGGCGTCTTGCCAGTAAACATACCTGGGTCTTCGTTGTATGAATAAATCAAATTGTTTATTGCAACAAGTTTTTGAGAATCTGTACCAACAATGGAAGTTGTCAACATATTTTCTATATCTGCAACAGTGTATGTGGATAAAGTCTTGTTGCCCTCAGAATCTCTAATGTAAACTGGTATCTCATTTTTCAAATTGGTCATCGAAGTATTGTAGGTGCTTTCATCGATAATATTATTTTCATAGGCAGATACCAAGGCGGAATACGTAGACTTTTGTGCATCCGTAAATTGCAACAACAAATTGTATACATAAAAGAATGTATCAGCATTTTCGCTGGTTGGATGGTAAAGCACACTTACATTATCTTTTAACATATCTGAATTATAATCTGATGCACTCAAACTATATTTTACTTCACTTGTGTTATACAAAGATGTAAATTTTCTTAACAAATAGTCTACATCTATACTTTCATTATGAAGATAAGTTGTTCGAATTTTTGAGATATAGGCATTTGTATATGCATTTTCGTATGCTCTTTTAAACTCTGCTACCAATACATCATCGCTGTCAGTAGACATTGCTTTGCCATCTACTCTTTTGTATCTATTGTTTTTTATCAGTTGTTGAACAAGAAGTTGATGTGCTTTGTCGTATACTTCTTGGTCATCGTAATGATAAACGTACGTTTCGTACAATTCTTCTGCGATAGTATCAATATCACTATGTTGGCTATAAAAACTATTATCTAAAATATAATTTTCTGGTACAGTAGCCATATCTTCATCAATGTACGATACGCTTTCTGCTCCACTAGAAGTTGTAATATTTGCACGTTTTTCGTATTTTGAAAAAGTGTATTTTGTTTCTTCCTCTTCTTCTTCATTTTCTTCAAGTTCTTGTCCCAAAATCTCTCTTGCCTTATCCATATATGAGTCGAAAGAAGAGTCAAAATAATCAAATACTTCTGCAAACATTTCATTAATTTCGTAGTCATTCAAAATATATTTTTTGGTAGTATCATCTGTTAGTGTTGCAGTTTCTGCATATTGTTTTAAGGTTTCACGTTTAGTAAGAAGGTCTAGTGTGCTCTGCATTGCTTCTGCTACTGTTTGGCCACCATTGGTAACATAGTTTGTGTAACCATAACTATTGTAAGCGCTGAGCAAATCTTGACGTGTAATGTTAGTATCTTCCACTTTTGCCACTACAGCATTATAAAACTTAACGGGGTTTACGGAAAAACTGCCACAACCTGCCAAGGTAGGTACAATAACTAACAAACATAATATCAAAATCAATAATTTTCTTTTCATTAAAAAACTCCTGGTCAGCATAAATCGTTAACATTATACACTGAAAATAATAAAAATGCAAATATTTATATGCAATTTGTGTATCAATTAATCGTTTTGACTATCAATCAAATAGTTCAAAATGTAAGTCTGTGCGTTTGATACTGTAAAGTCCTTTTCTTTCAAATAAATTGTAGGCATTTGCGCATTTTTTATACTAAACTTGTTATACTTGCTTATTTTTTTTAACAACTTATTGACATTAAAATTTTGTGAGTAGAAAACAATGTTTATATTTGATGGTGTGATGCTAATATTTTTTATATTTAGTTTTGTTGCAAGTGATTTAATCAGTGAAACAACGCAAAGTTGAACGACTGATTGTGGTATTTTCTCTCCATAAGTTTCTTTTATAAAGTTAATTACTTTTTTCTGACTCTCTTGATCGGTAATGTTGGATATTTTTGAATACACTTTCAGTCTTTCTGTTTCATCACCTATATAGTTCAATGGAATATTTGCAGACAAAGAAATATCTATTTTTATATCTTTTTGTATTTCCAACTTTTCACCACGCAATTTACTTGTCGCATCGTTCAAAAGTTTGACATACATATCATAGCCAATTTTGACCATATGTCCGTGTTGATATCTTCCCAACAATTCGCCTGCGCCACGCATTTGCAAATCTCTCATCGCAATTTTAAAACCACTGCCTAATTCAGTATTTTCTGCCAAAATTTCAAGTCTTTTTACTGCATCTTCCGTCAAAATATCTTCTTTTGGATACGTAAAATACGCATAAGCCTGTTCAATACTACGTCCAACTCTTCCACGTAACTGGTACATTTGAGCGAGTCCAAGCCTATGACTATTCAAAACAATCAATGTATTTGCTTTGGGCAAATCAACTCCGTTTTCAATAAGGGTGGTGGATACAAATACTTGTGTTTCTTTGTCGTATAGTTTTTTGATAGCATTTTCTAGGACAATCTTATTCATCTGTCCATGCGCCACATCAAATGAAACATTTTCATCGTTTACCAAAGTTTTTAGAGTGTTTTTTAAATGATAAATTTTGTCTATATCATTATAAACAACCAAAACTTGTCCTCCACGGGCAACTTCTTCTTTTATTGCTTGTACAACTATATTTGGATTGTAAGACAAAACATAAGTTTTTACTGGAAGTCTATCTTGCGGAGGAGTGTTAATAATAGAAACATCTCTTAGTGAAAGCAAAGCCATATTTAAAGTACGTGGTATAGGTGTCGCTGACATAGTCAAAACGTCCACATTATTTTTTAATTGCTTTATTTTTTCTTTTGCACCTACGCCAAAACGCTGCTCTTCATCGAGAATCAAAAGTCCCAAAGACTTGAAGCCTACATCGTTTGACAAAAGTCTATGAGTGCCACAAACAACATTTACTTTGCCGCTTTTCAAATCATCAATTATTTGATTTTGCTGTTTGCTTGATTTGAATCTATTAAGCATTTCAACACGAATTTCGAAATTTTTGCATCTATCTATTACGCTCATATAATGTTGCAAAGATAATATAGTGGTGGGTGCCATAAAGGCAACTTGTTTTCCATCCAACACAGCTTTGAACATTGCGCGTAAGGCAACTTCTGTTTTACCATAGCCCACATCTCCACAAATCAATCTATCCATAATTTTTGAACTAGTCATATCGTTTTTTACATCAAGAATTGCTTGTGATTGATCGGGAGTTTCGGTGTAAGGAAAACTTTGTTCGAACTCTGTCATAAGATAATCATCTTTGCTGTAAACAAAACCCTTTGCATTGTTTCGTGCAGAATATAAAAGTAATAATTCTTTTGCCATATCATCAATGGCTTCTTGTGCTTTTTTCTTAATTGTAGCAAATTCTCTTCCGCCCAATTTGTTCAGATGGACAGAACTACTATCACTCAAATAAAGTGATAAACAATCAGTATTTTCGATAGGCACGTACAAAATATCGTTATTTCGATAGCGTAGTTTGAAATAATCTTTTTCTACACCCATAACGGTTATTCTTTCTACGCCCTCGCAAACGCCTATACCATGCACATCATGAACGACATATTCTCCCGCTTTTGGTAGATATTTTACATAAGATGCTTTTTGTGTTTTTACTTTCTTTTTGTGTGCAAAATTGACACTGCCTATATACAACACGTTACTTTCCGAAAAAGTAATATTGTAAGGTATGTGGTAGGAAGACAAAATAAGTCCTGTTTTGCTATATTTGTTTATATCTTCGTTATTGTCTATTGTGGAATAATTCACTTGCATTTTGTTGAATATGTTTTTTATAGAAGCAAGCGTATCTTCATTGTCAAGACAAAGAAATATTTTTTTGTCCAAATATTTTTTTGTTTCCGCCAAAAGAAGTTCTATCTTGTACAAAAAATCACTAAAGGCTATGCTTTTTATTTCAATCAAATCATCATAATTATAGTTTTCGTAATTTAAAGTATTGTCAAACATCAAAAAGCGATTTATTTTAACAACATCATTAAATTGTAAGTCATATTGTTTTTTTTGTAGATTTTGCAAAGTTTCATTTTGGAATAATATATCAATTCGTTTAAAAATATTGTCCTTTGCACTATCAAAACTATTTTCAATTTGTAGTGTGTTAACAAAACAAAAATCCGCATTATCTATTAAGTTATATAAATAATCACCCTGATTTTCTACCAAATTTAAAAATTCATAATCAATATCATTTTCCATATGCAATTTTGACATTACATTTTGCAAATTTGTTTCATTATATTTGTTTATAATATTTTGTAACCCAGTAGCTATAATATCAACTTGTTGATTGTCCAAAAAAACAAATTTGTTTGGACAAATATTTATAGATTTCAACTCTGAAATTTTTGTTCCATTGACTTCATCAAACAAATATATTTTTTCTATCAAGTCATCAAAAAAATTAATTCGAATCGGATTAGCATTATTGGGTGCAAAAATATCAATAATATCTCCACGAACAGCATAATCTCCACAATTTTGCACGCTTTCTACTCGCTTGTAGCCCAAAAACGCTAGCCTTTTTACAAAACTTAGCAAATCATAATTTTGTTCAACTTGAATATTCAAAATGTTTTTTTCAAATTGACTTTTCGAACAAACTTTTACAAACAGGGCTTCTGGTGTAGTCACAACAATATCGATATTTTGAGTACACAAATCATACATCGACTTCAAAAGCGATATTTTATTCTGCTGACTTTCAAAAGTGCTTGTCATGTACGGCAAATCGAAGTTGTTTAAAAAAACTGCTTTTTTGTTCAACGCCAAAGATTGTTCATATATATTTTGTGCAAACTCCACATTGGGTGCTACAAAAAAAATAGGTCTTTTACACTCGCTCAATAATGAAACAATTTCGCCTACGTGTAGACCTTTTAAAACTAAATTTTTGTCTGAATTAAGAGTTTCAGTATATTTATGCAAAAATTCCAAATCCAAAACTACATATCCCCTTCAATGAATTTGCTTATTACATCTTGCGCCTTTTCGATAGCGGAATCAATCAATACTTTACTTTCACAATCAATATCGGACAATACATATTCTGCCAAATCCCCTTCATTCCTCCCAATACCGATACGCAAACGTGGTGTTTCGCCAACTTTTGCCAATATATCTCTAAGTCCATTATGAGTGCCAGCACTTCCATTAATTCTAAATCGTATATCCCCTTTTTTCAAGTCGATATCATCAAGAATAATCAAAATATCTTCATTTTTTACTTTAAAATATTTTTTCAATTCAAGTACACTATCGCCTGACAAATTCATATAAGTTTGTGGCTCACACAAAATATAATTGTCAGCAATGGCAATTTTTGCTTTGCACTTGTTTTTATTTAATTTTAATTTGTTATTTTTTGCAAACAAGTCCACAACCATAAACCCAGCATTGTGAAATGTTTTTTTGTACAATTTATTTGGATTTCCAAGTCCAACTATTAGACGCATTTATTTCTCCAAAAACTATTTTAGCATAGCGACAAAATAAATTCAACTTAATAAAAAAGATAAATCAATTATTTTTATAAGAAAACATATTGTGTCAAAATTGATATAAAATTAAGCATTTATACTGATAATTGATGCGATTTATAAATATTTTTGTTGAAAAACGATAATTTTGTTTGGATATAACTTTCATAAATGCTAAAATACAGGTGAATTTATTTTTTTAATTGCTTCAAAGAAATTGTACAAAAGGATAAGTATGAAAGAAAAAATACTATCTCAAGACAATAGAAATTTGGGAAACAATTTGGCAAAAATGAGATTGATGAATAACCTTACTCAAGATGACCTTACCCAAAAACTTAATTTTGAAGGCTTGAATATCAGTAGAGTTACGTTGTCTAAAATTGAATTAGGAAGACGTCAAGTTTATGCAGTAGAATTGCCCTATTTTTGTAGGGCATTCAAAAAAGGATGTTCTGAATTTTTTGACAGACTTTATAAGTAACATTTTTTTTGCATGTATTGTTTAGTTGTTTTTTTTATGCTTTTATAGTATAATAAACGGGTGAAAAAGAACACATTAACTATAGCAGAAGCAGGTAAAGCATATTTGTCAGGTTTTTTGATTTCTCAAATAACTGTCATTATTTTTTCATTTTTAAGTATGACAATTCTATTGTTATTTAATGTGTCTAATATTAATGAAATTATGGAGAGTTCTCCAATATATATTAGTTTGCTTTCGATAGTCATGCAGTTAAGTTTTTTAGCGGTTTATTTGTATATAAAATTTAACTATGATTTGAAGCCGAATACCATTTTTAAGCGCAAGATTAATGTGTGGCAAATATTACTTTATGTTTTGGTTGGTATTTTTACCATCTTTGCTTTAAGCGGTGTGATAAATTATTTTGAATTGTTTTTAAAATTCATCAAATTTCCCATTGCAGAGATGCCTTTTGAAATCAATACTTGGGTTAATTATCTATTGGCAGTTGGGGCTTTGGTTATTGCGCCCGCTTTTTGTGAAGAACTATTATTTAGAGGTATTATATTTCAAGGTTTAAGGCAAAAAAATGACACCTTTGCAATATTTATGTCAGCAATCATGTTTAGTGTTTTTCATTTATCCGCTACACAGTTTTTGTATCCATTTTTATTTGGAATATTATTAGCAGTGATAATGTTAAAAACAAAAAATATATGGTATTGTATAATTGTCCACGGTGTCAACAATTTGTTTACAGTAACATTACAGTTTTTGACACATAATCAGTCAGGAGTTCAGTTTGTACACAACAATGTTGCGCTATTTAGTGCGATTGTGTTAGTATTGCTTTGGGTGGTGCTAGTTGTGTTCATTTTCTTTGACAAAAAATTATTCAAAAACAAAGAACAAGATGAAATGGCTGAAAAACAGAAAATTAGCAGAAAATCAAAACTTATATTTGCTTCAAGTATTGTAATCATGGTAATAATGTGGAGCATACTATTTATTAGCGAGTTATTATAATGCAAAACAAAAAATTTTATTATATCAACTTCATATATTTTGTATCACTTCTATGTTTGGTGGTTTCTTTTGGTCTGATATATCTAAAAGTAATCGAAAATGAAATTGTATCTACGCTTCTCATACAAATCGCTGTTATTACTGCTATCCCTTGTCTTTTGTACACTTTGATAGTATCAAAAAGTACAAAACAAACCGCAAAAGATTTTGGATTCAAAAAAACTTCATTAAAAATAATACTTATTGCAATAGTGCTAGGTGTTGTTATTTATGTTTTGAATATATTTGTATCTACATTTTTTCAATCTATAATTTACACGATGGGATATAACGACACTTTTTTACCGCCTATCTTGGGTATAGACCCCTTTGTTTCAGACATTTTGTTGATTGCTGTTTTGCCTGGTATATGTGAAGAAATTTTGCACAGAGGAATGTTGCTTGGTGGACTCAAAAAAATTACAAATCCTCGTCTGGCACTAATATTGTCCTCTATATTCTTTGGACTGATGCATCTTGATGTTATCAAATTCTTTTATGCTACCATTTTAGGTTTTTTAATTGGATATATCGTTCTCGTATCGGATAGCATTTTTACAGGAATAATAATGCATTTTATGAACAATTTTTTGTCAGTATATTTTGCGTACGCAGAAAGCAGACATTTGTTTATGGGAAATGCTAGACAAGTGCTTTTTGATGTGGTGTTTGGCGGAAGTGCAATATCAACCATTTTTATAGTAAGCGCTTTACTTATAATTTTGATAGGATTGTATCGGTATTTTGTTCAAGTGATTGTAAAAACAAAAATGCGGCAACGTGCGGAAGAAGTTGTAAAGAGCCTTAATATGGAAAATCTGTCACAACGAGAATTTTTGGAAAAAATGTCACTTATTAATAGTATTTTAGTCCAGGTAAAAAGCAAAGAAGTGCTTGTGGATATGAAAAAAACGAAGTCAAACTTGTCTTTTACTGATAAAATTTTTACTATATGCATAGTTATTATGGGTGTTTTGGGCACTG
>JAQVLJ010000056.1 GCA_028704215.1 Clostridia bacterium | reverse complement strand
TAACACTCGTGAGGATAGGATGCGACAGTTGGTGCAAATGAGCGAAGAACAGCTAAATGACGATATTGAACTAGTATCAATGACAAAATATGGTGATTTTGTGCGTACAAAAAACGTCTTTGAAGATTTGCCTATTCAAAATACCCTCAGCGAATATTTGTCATCTCTTAATCTAAAACAACTCAAAATCTCAGAAACTACAAAATATGCACATGTAACATATTTTTTGAACGGTCAAGTTGAAAAATCATTTGAGGGAGAGGAACGTATCCATATCCCAACTTTCAAAACTTCGGACTACGCTAGTTATCCGCAGATGAGGGCGGTAGAAATTTCTAAAAAAGCAATAGAAAACATCAAAACAAACAAATATGACCTTATAATTATCAATTTTTCTAATCCAGATATGATAGGACACACAGCAAACTATGAAGCAACCTTAAAAGCACTGAAAGTGGTGGATAGTTGCGTAAAAAATATTGTCAACACAGCTTTCAAAAAAGATTATTTTTGTATAATCACAGCCGACCACGGAAACGCGGAACAATTACGTGATGAAAGTGGCCGACCACAAACCGCACATACATTGAATCCCGTGATGTTTTCAATTTTAGACAAAGACAATATAAATATCTTTATGAAAAATGGTGGTTCACTCCGAGATGTCGCACCTACTATTCTACAATTAATGGAATTACCGCCTAATCCTTGTTTTGAGGGCAAACCATTGTATTTCAAATAAGCAGTTGATATTGACAGCACACGTGTTCTGTGCTAAAATCAATATGGTGAAATTATGTTTGAAGATATATATTATTACATTATAAACAAAATTCAGGCAATAAGCGATATAGCATTTGCTGCTATCATGGCTTTTTTGTTTATTGCAATTTTGTGGACTATCACTCGTTTTTTGAAAGACAACTCAAAAATTACTTCATTTAAACTTGGCAAACTGGTTATTATCATATTTTTAATTTTGTTAGCAGTCTTTTTGGTTTATGCTAGATAATAACTAATTTTGCTTGTAAATATATCATTTTTATGCTAAACTAACTCAGTTTTTATCGGAGGACTTTATGTTAAAATTTTTATTGGATTCTGCACCAGTAAGCGAATGGGTATCGACTGTATTTCCAATTGTTAGAACGGTATTGATTATTTTGTTGGCCATTTTTGCCGTGATATTGATTGTGCTTGTCTTTTTACAAATTAATTCTGGTGGCGATGCAACCAATGTTATTACAGGTAACAAAGATAGTTATTACAGTCAGAACAAATCTCAATCTCGTGAGGGCAGAATTGCAAAATTGATTTATATTTGTGTTGGAGTGATTGCATTTTTGTGCATACTATATTTCTTGTCATTTATTCCATACAAAGGCTAAAACAAAGAAACAAAAAACTGGTTTGATATAAACCAGTTTTTTTTATTCTACTGAACTTGTGTTATTGAGCCGCGACCCATTCCATCGTTTTCTAGGTTTCTGTCAAAGAATGGCAAACTGCATGAACTCAAAAAGAATGTCGCTGCCAATACTACCAACAATAGCAAAATCTTTAATCCTTTCATAAACACTCCTTTGCTGTTAAATGTATTATACACAAAATAATTAAATTTTTACAAATGCTTTTGAAAATTTATTTATAAATTAATAAAACAATATCCGATAAGCATTAATTGGCGGAGAAGACAGGATTCGTCGACAAGCACAAGGAGGGCAAGCGACCACAGAAAGTAGTCATTTGCAGAGATTGTGCGAAGGCAGAACGAAGTGTACTGCGGGAACGGCAGGTTCGACACCGAAGGTGTAAGTGCAAAGCACGTAATCCTGTCAAAAATGGAAAATATATAAATATGGCGGAGAAGACAGGATTCGAACCTGCGGTACCTTTCGATACACTCGCTTTCCAAGCGGGCACATTAGACCACTCTGACACCTCTCCATTAGGAAGGAAATTAAGATACAAATTATTAGGATAGCACACACAAAAGTGGGCTAATGTAAAAGGGGACCCCGAGAAACGAAGTTTTTTGGGGAAAAGGACAAGTTGAGTGAAAAGGCGTAAGCACCAACTTGCTTGGTGCAAGCAGAGAACGAACACTTGGACGTGACCACTCTGACACCTCTCCATTAGGAAGAAAATTAAGATAATTAGACACAAAAGATAAATCTTTTGGTCCAAAAAAGATACAAAGAGTTATTTACCCGTGCATGCGTGGTAAAACGAAAGCCCCAAAACGAGCAAGATAAATAATATTAACCATTTTAGTTTTTTCAAAATCTTCATAACAAAACCATATTATCATACAAAATATTAAAACGCAAATATTTGTTTTTATTTTTTTTAAATGAGTCGACACATTAAACAAGCGACAATGGCACCAATCAAGTTGCAAAAAAGTGCTATGGGTATTGTAAGCAAAGTTTTTTTCACACTCGTACTAGCAAAGTATATACTCGAAACGTAAAAGATAGTGTCCGAACTGCCCATTATTACACTTGCGCATTTTCCGACATAAGTATCTACGCCATATTTGCCAAATATTTCTCTCAAAAGAACGTAAGATGCATTGCCACTAAAAGGTCGAATGACAATCAGCTCAGTTACTTCTTTTGGAATGCCCAAACAATGCAAAACGGGTGATAGTCCACTACAAAGCAAGTTGCTAAGCCCACTCGCTCGAAATAGTTCTATCGCGACAAACATTGCCAATAGATAAGGAAAAATTGATACAACCAAAGGCAAAGCGCCTTTTGCACCTTTTACAAAACTGCCATAAGCATCTTTTTTTTTGAATACCGCATACAGCATTACAAAAATAATCAAAATTGGAAAAACTATGTCAGCCATTTTTATTAACCTTAATTTTTTTTTGTTTTATATAGGAATTTGTTTTTGCGTTTTCATTTTGTTTTGATTTTTTATTTTTGTAAAACATTTTTACCAAGAAAATTCCCAGGGCAGTTGGTATTATTGTTGATATAATTGTAGGTAGTAGAATTATGGATGGCGAAGCGCTTCCCGCAATAGCACGCATTCCGATGACGGTGGTTGGAAGTGCTTGTATTCCAGTCGAATTGACCACTACGAGCATAATCATTGCCTTTGTTGCAACGCCAGTTTTGTCGTCAAGACCTTGCATAGCCTTTATTCCAAATGGAGTTGCGGCGCCCCCAAGTCCCAAAATATTTGATGAAACATTTAGACAGATATTTTTCTTTGTTTCTTCATCCGTTTTACCAAAACACCAAATTATTGGTTTTGACAATATTTCCGACAATTTGTGACTCAGTTTTGTATCATTTAGTATTTGCAAAATACCTAACCACACAGCATAAATGCCCAAAAACTCAATACACATTTCTATGCTTTTTTTTGATGCACCCATCATGAGCAGTATTGTCTGTGCAGGAGCAGAAATCAGCAAAAATATAATGCTTGCGACCAACATAAAAATCCAAATTCTGCTCATATCTAAAAATATGCGGACAAGCACCTTTGTAGAATAGTTTTTGAGCGTCAAATAATTAACTTGACATAAAAATAATATAGTGCTATTTTCTAAATATGTACGATACACATTGCCACCTTAATGACAAAAAATATGAAAATAACTTATCTCAAATAATTACAAATTACGAGCAAAACGGCATAGAAAAAGTGATTTGTGTAGGCTTTGATTTTGAGAGTTCTGTTTTGGCGCAAAAAATTGCCAAAGAAAACTCCTCTGTGTATTTTAGTGTGGGCATACACCCAGAAAATGTTGCTGATTACGATGAACAAAAACTTATCGCATTGCTTGACAGTGATGACAAAAAAATGGTTGCACTTGGTGAGATAGGACTAGATTATCATTATACTCAGGATAACAAAGAGAAACAAAAAGAAGTTTTTGTAAAACAAATCAAATTAGCAAAAAAATACAAATTGCCAATCATAGTACATTGTCGTGATGCGTATGGTGATTGTTTGGAAATATTAAAAGAAAATGCCCCATATCAATATGGTGGTGTTATGCATTGTTTTGGTGGAAGCACAGAATGGGCAAAAGAAGTAGTAAAATTGAACTTCAAAATATCTTTTGCGGGCAGTGTAACCTTTAATAATGCAAAAAACCTTCAAGACGTAGCAAAAGCCCTGGATATACAATATATGTTGGTCGAAACCGATAGTCCGTATTTATGTCCTAAACGCGGTATACAAAATGAGCCAAAATACGTACAGGACGTGGCTATTTTTATTGCGAAATTAAAAGGTTTTGATAGTGAACAATTTATTAACATAGTTGATAAAAATGCACTGAATTTATTTCAAAAATTAAAAAATTAAGAGCCACTCAGAAAGTGACTCTTTTAGCTTTTGTATTTCTTTTGTACAACAGTAATATACCACATATTAGAGCATAATGCAATACCTAACCAAAAACATGTACTTGCCAATAATTGGGAGAATAGAATAAGATGTATAACTACAAAAAATCACTTGGTCAAAATTTTATTTATGATAGCAATCTACTTCAAGCAATAGTGCTTGATGCTCAGATTACAAAAGATGACACAGTCATAGAAATAGGTGCAGGGGCGGGGACACTCTCAGCAGAAATTGCAAAAGTGTGCAAACATTTGTATTCATTCGAAATAGACAAAGATTTGCAGCACGAGTTGGATAAACTAGTTGAAACACACAGCAATGTCACAATTATTTGGCAAGATTTTTTGAATGTAGATGATGCGTTTTTTGCCCAATTTGATAAATTTAAAGTAATAGCAAATTTGCCATATTATATTACTACACCAATAGTTTTTAAGCTAATAAAATATCGCTCAAAAATTAGCAGTATGTCAGTTATGGTACAACAAGAAGTCGGGGAAAGGTTTTGTGCAAAACCCAACTCAAAAGAATATGGCATACCTTCAATTATTTTGCAAAGTATCGCAGATGTAAGTATAACAAGAAATGTGAACAAAAATTGTTTTAAGCCAGT
>JAQVLJ010000055.1 GCA_028704215.1 Clostridia bacterium | reverse complement strand
GAAGTCAAACTTGTCTTTTACTGATAAAATTTTTACTATATGCATAGTTATTATGGGTGTTTTTGGCACTGTTGCCACGTTCATATGGGGAATAATGTAATGTTGAAAATTATTTTGGTGTGTGTGGGAAGTGTTAAAGAGAACTTTTTTACAATGGCAGTTGATGAATACAAAAAAAGACTTAATAGATTTTGCGAATTATCAATAATTGAAGTTGCAGAAAACATAGCAAACAAAGAAAGTGAAGTGCAAATTAATCTTGAAAAAGATGCAAAATACATAGAAAAATACATAAAGGGTAAATTGATAATCTGTGATATAAATGGCAGAACTTTTGACAGCAAACAGTTCGCTAATGCAATCGAAAAATTGAGTTTAAGCAGTAGTACATTGACTTTTGTTATAGGTGGCTCAAATGGAATTCATTCATCCTTAAAACAAAAAGCTGACTTACTATTATCCTTTTCAAAAATGACTTTCCCGCACACTTTGATGCGCGTAATTTTTTTGGAGCAATTATATAGGTCATTCACTATTTTAGGAAATATTACATATCACAAATAGAGGTGATATATGACTTATCAAGAATTAGTACAAAAAATAGTCGATCTACAAAATGATGGACTAGAACTTTTTAATGCAGGAAAGTCTGTTCTTGGAAAAAATCTTTTGGGAACTCATTTGGGTAGTTATGAAGGCAATCAAATTGTGATACAAGGTTGCATCCATGCACGCGAATATATAACTACTTTATTGATGATAGAACAGGTAAAATACTTACATAGTCAGGGACTAAATGTGAGCGGTGGAATATATTTTTTGTTTATGACAGACCCTGATGGTGTAGAAATCGTATTGGATGGTATCAATTCTGCCCCTTGTGAAATAACAAAACAGTATTTGATTTTGGGAAACAATAATAGTACGAATTTTTCTCAATACAAAGCCAATATTAATCAAGTGGACTTGAACACCAACTTTGATGCAGACTGGGGTCAGGGTACTCAAAATGTGTTTTGCCCAAACAGTGAAAACTTTTGTGGATTTTATCCTGAAAGTGAACGTGAAGTTCAAGGTTTGGTCAATTTTACCTTAAAAAACCGACCATTGCTTACCATAAGTTATCATTCAAAAGGAGAAGTAATATATTATGGTTTTCAAGGTGAAAGTGCAGAAAATTTGGAACGCGATAGACAAATAGGTACTCGGTTATCAGAAGAAACAGGTTATCAACTGATTTTGACAGAAAATTCAACAGGTGGCTACAAAGACTGGTGCATACGAAAACTACAAATTCCAGCATATACCATAGAAGTTGGTAGAAGTGAATTACCTCATCCAATTGGTATAGAGTACCTACCTGAAATATTTGAACAAAATAGATATGTACCTGAATTGGCTTTGGGACTTGCAAATGAGTATGCTTCTCAAATAAAATCTGCTAAAATAGTAAATATAAACACCAAAGAGAGGAAAATAAAAAATGACTCATATGCAAGAAGCGGTTTTAATGGCGCAAAAAGCTTTCAAAATAGGCGAAGTACCAGTTGGAGCAGTAATCATCAAAAATGATAAAATAATAGCAAAAGCATACAATAAAAAAGAAAAAACAAATAATGCACTTTGTCATGCAGAAATTATTGCAATCAATACAGCTTGCAAAAAACTTAAATCTTGGCGGTTAAATGACTGTGAAATGTACGTTACGTTGGAACCTTGTCCCATGTGTGCTGGGGCGATTTTGAGTAGTCGTATAAAAAAATTGCACGTTGCTACGTTAGATGATAAATATGGTGCAGTAATTTCTAAATATAAATTATTGGATGATAACAATTTGAATCACAAAACAGAAATACAACTAGGCGAATGCAAAAAAGAAAGTGAAGAACTATTAAATTTGTTTTTTAAAAATTTACGAATATCAAAAAAAAATTAAGGTCTAAGCCTTAATTTTTAATATTTTATAACTAACTACTCCGCCCGGCGTCTTTACCGAAACGATTTCGTTTGGTTTTTTGCCCAATATAGCAGCCCCAACTGGACTCAAATTGCTTATATAACCATTGGCTGGGTCGCTTTCTGTATCTCCAACAATTTTGTAACTAACTTCTTCATTAAATTCCATATCGTATAATACAACATTACAGCCAACACACACAGAAGAAGTATTGACCTTTTTGTTGTCAATAATTTTTGCGTTTTTTAACTTTTCTTCTAGTTCATAAATTTCCGCTTCTACATTGGCTTGTTCTTCACGTGCAGTTTCGTATTCTGCGTTTTCGCTGAGGTCGCCATAGCTACGTGCTTCGCCTATACGAGCAGAACATTCGAGTCGTTTTTCAGACTTCAAATAATTAAGCCTTTCTTTCAATTTTTCCATGCCATTTGGCGTCAAAAATATGTGTTCTTCTGTCATAATTTGCTCCTAAGTAATTCTTATTTGATTTGATTTATATATGCAAAATCATCAAATTATATTACAATAAAACGATTCAAAGATTTTTATATCCTTAAACCGATATCGTAGTATATGTATATTTACAAAAATTGTCAACAAATTTTTGAAACTTTTTTTTCAATTTGATTTTAAGTAAATTTTACGATATCTTTTTATATTACATAAATTTAGTTTTGCTATTAAGTGACTTTTCAATATCTTGTGTTACTAGTTCGCCGTTAAGTCTTCCTATTGCTACATTATTGATGTTCGCGAGCAACAAGTCTACTGCTCTAACGCCCAACTCATAACCATACACTCTATCATAAGCAGAAGGTCTACCGCCTCTTTGAATGTATCCCAAAACTTGTGATTTGAACTTATACTTTGTATATTCTTCTATCTTTTCTACAAAATCTTTTAAGTCAATAAATTTTTCTTGCACAATTATCAGTGGATTAATTACACCGATTGATAGATATTTTTTGATTATCTTTGCTATTTCCTTGTAATCAATTAGGGTATCTCTTGTCAAAACATATTCTGCATTTAGCGCCTTGCCCACATATTTTGCCAAATCTCCGCTCTCTCTGCCCATCACCTCTACGGCTACACCAGCTCCGATTGAAGAAGTGCAGTCAAGTATATTGTCTATTGCTGATATTGCATTATTTGCGGCACTATCAAATCCCAAAGTTGTATCAAAATTCAAATCATTGTCGACTGTGCCAGGAACACAAATTACATTTAGTCCAAGTTTTATCAAATCAATAGCGCCTCTAAAACTACCGTTTCCTCCAACAACTATCAGATAATTTATATCTTTTGAACGCAAGTTTTCAATTGCTATTTTTTGATATTTTTTTTGTAAAAACCTACTACTTCTGCTTATCATTATTGCACTGCCGCCATCGTTCTCTCTGCCCACTATATCAGTATAGTCAAAAAGACTTATTTCGTCGTCAATAAGTCCCTCATAACCTCTTCGAACTTTATATAGTTCAATGTTTTTTGCGGTTGCCCTGTCAAGTGCACCCTTCAAAGCCAAATTCATTCCTTGTGAATCTCCGCCACTTGTAAGAATTGCTATTTTCATAAATTACTCCTTATCAATAATGTGTCTAAAAATCATTTTGTCAAAATGTACGTTCTCTACAAAATCTTCCGCTTTAAACGTACAAAAATTAAACCGTTTAAAATCAAGTACGTGCTTTGTTAAAAGCACTGGTGTTGGTTCATCTAATTTTTCGCACAAACTTTTTGTGATTTCATAAAACGTTACTTCGTATTCATCAAACTCCATTGTAACGGATTTGATTATTTTTTCTAACTTCATTGTCTTTGCTAATATTTTTAACATAATTAAAAAAAGTATAGGCAATTTAATGCAAAAAATCAAATATAATTGACATTTATATTATAAAGTTGTAGAAATTTATTAGGAGTAAATATGGATAAAAATACTGTTTCTTTGCGATTGTGCAAAGACTATGAGATAAGCAACGTAAAAAATACTATAGACAAATGCTTTTTGGATTTGGGTGGAATCCAAAAATACATTAAACCCAATATGATTGTAGTAATCAAAGCAAACTTGGTGGAAAAGTACTCACCAGAAAAGGCAGTTACTACTCACCCAAGTATAGTACAAGCTATTGCAACCAAAATAAAAAATGTGGGTGCTAAGTGTATAGTTGCAGATAGTCCTGCGGCTTTTTTTAACGAAAAACATTTAAACAAAATTTATGAAGTAACAAAAATGTCCCACGCTTGTAGCCAAGCTGAAGCGGAATTAAACAAAAATTTTGATAGTGTTAGTATAAAGGTAGACGGCGAAAAAACAAAAAGTCTTGATATTATTGATGTAATCGACAAAGCAGACGTAGTAATTAACGTTGCAAAATTCAAAACACATTCTTTGACTGGTTACACTGGTGCAGTAAAAAATTTGTTTGGAATTGTTCCTGGACTTATTAAGGCTCAGATGCATAACTTATATCCAGAATTGAAAGACTTTTGCAATTTTTTGATTGACGTTGAAAGAAGCATTTCAGACAAATTAGTACTTAATTTTATTGACGCTGTAGTAGGCATGGAAGGTGCAGGACCAACTAGCGGAACACCGAGAATAGTCAATAGAATTATAGCTAGTCAAAGTGCATATGCTGCAGATAC
Source organism: Clostridia bacterium (assembly GCA_028704215.1). GTDB lineage: Bacteria > Bacillota > Clostridia > Christensenellales > UBA1242 > STF1-107. The sequence continues at coordinate 445 of JAQVLJ010000055.1, read as the reverse complement.
AGTTGCTGTACAAATAATGAATTTGAAGCCAGATGAATATCCTCTTTTGGTTGAGGCAAAGCGTAGAAAACTAATAGGTGAAAATTTCGAAGTTGAAATAGTTGGCGAAAGTTTAGAAAAAAGCATAATTACAGATTACAAAAATATTCGTGTGCAATCTAATGGCTATGCAAATGTAATACCAAAGTGGGCACAAAAGCCTTTTAGAAATTTCTTTCAGCGAAGACCAATAATTGATCCAAAAAAATGTAAAGGTTGCCGAAAGTGTTTTGAACATTGTCCTGCAAAAGCAATAACAATGGAATATGATAAAAATGGTTGCGAATATGCAAAGATTGATTACAAAAAATGTATAAATTGCTTTTGTTGCCAAGAGTTATGTCCTTTCCATGTAGTGACAATAAAAACACCTCTTGGATACAAAATTCTTCAAAGAAAACAATTG
>JAQVLJ010000054.1 GCA_028704215.1 Clostridia bacterium | reverse complement strand
AATACTTCTGGGTCTTTGTATTCAACAATACTACCTATTGTAAATTCAACTGGACCACAAATTGTAACTTATAGACTCATCTTACCTTCGTATACAGGAACAAGTGATTTAAAATATTACTTCTGTGTTTATGTAAGCAATGAAAATTTACTAAGTCTAAAAAATGATAACGTCAAAACTTACTCTATCGGAAGTGCTGATGTAGCACCATATTATTGGGATCTGTTTGGGGGATATGGTTTGTTCGTTTTAAATGACATTGATGGTGATGGAGAAGGCACACCTGCAGATTACTTGTCAAATTTATGGGCAAACGTAACAATCAAGTCAGGTATTAACACACAATCTGGTTGTTTAACTATTGAAAGTGGCACTGGTACTTTGTTACTAAAACTTAATAATACGGATGAAAAGTTTATAAACGAAATCGTATTTGATTTATCTTTTACGAATGGTGTTAATGGCAATGTTATCAAAACGTTTACCAATATAAAAATTGCACCAAGTGCGGTTTTGACTCCAGAAAATACCTACAGTTTGGTACAATTAGGATATGTGACTTCTGAATTGGGAGATTTGGCAAATCAAAGCGTGATAGCGATAACAACGAGTGAAGTTTCATCATTAACTATAGGCGAATACGTACAAAATGCCGGTTCAATAAAAAGCATACCTTCTTTGCTTAAGTCATTGAAAAGATATACCAACGATGATTATGTTGACGAAATTTATCAAATAACCGTTGTTTCGGGTACCAGTGGAAAACTTTATAATTTGGAAGCCAATTTCTATGTACTGAAAACTCTTGTTCCTACATTTATTATCGAAAAAGAATATTTATATAGAGGCATCCGATATATGAATCCGAATTTTGAAGGAATAACAGTAACTGATGGAGTGCCTAGTGGAGACAACGCATCTTTAAGTATGGATATATGCAATGAATTTACAATAAAAAATGAAACGGGAAGCATTGTTCCTGGAGAAAAACCTTATATTAGTGATAATAGCACAGTTCTGTACACGTACAATGTGGACGAAACAAGTTATCCCGCTGTCAGCATAATAAAAGTAGACACAACATTCCTTATAAAAGTAGACACAACATTCCTTTACAAATGGGCAATAGGCGATGTATTCAGTTCTGTATCAACAATTTCGTTCGACATTGATGTATCTTATAAGTTTAGTGAATACACTGTAATAAATACGATGACAATTATAGTCAACAGACCTGATACTTATCCAATTTCATAAAAAATCAGATATAAGCACTGCAAAAGCGGTGCTTTTTGATTATTTAAAAAAACTTCATAAGGTATTGAAAATAATGTATTAATATGCTACAATTAAATTGTTAGGAGATTTTTATGGAATACAATCACAATTTGGATATTCTTGAAATCAAAAATTTTTTAAACAAAAGAGGTTGGAATCGTGAAGGATTAGAAAAGTATACCGACCTTACTTTGCGTGAACTTTTTAATGCTTATATTGAAAAAAGCAATGTGATTTCACAATTTTCTAGTTATGTTATGAAATTGTTGGGTATTAACACTCACAATTTTTTTGAAATTAAAGACCGCATTAGTGGCAACTCACGACAAGCAAAAGAAAACAGGGCAGTTTTTTTAAAAATGGTCAATCATATTAAAGTTAATTATTTGAACCAATTAAAAAACGCAGAAATAGATGATGTGACACGCGATTTGATTGAAAAAGCAACAAATATGTTTGTTACTCTCGGCAAAAAAGAGTATATATCTGTGTATATGGTTGAAAAATTAAGTACCCGTGGGCTTGATATCAATTTTTCAAAAGCTGAAAATATTAATAACCCAAAATTATCAGCAGAATACAATCTAATAAAAAATAAAGATGAATTATATTATGATGCAGATTTGTATGCAGTTGATTTAAAGAAAGATATTACAAATATTAACACATCCACAACAAAAAAAGGTTTTGAGGACAAAATTTTTGTTGAAAACAAAAATAAGTTTATTAGTGCTATGGGCATTACTGCTGACAATTTAAAACCATATCACAAAAGCAACAGCACTAGTGATAGTTTGGCAAATCTTATTTTGAACAATCTTGGTTATGACAAGTCAAAACAAAAAGAAAGAATTATCGCCATAATGACTACACTTAAATTGATAAATTACCTTAACCATAATAATGTTAAAGAAGCTATTTCTACTATTAATGCCTTGAAAGATGAGTTAGCAAGAAATATTATCAATTTAGATGATGATAGATTTATTGAAGAACTGAATACTAATGCTGTCAAAATAACACAAAAAGTTTTAGACAAAATGCACATATCTACTCAAGAAGTGGCAGACAATTTGACAAGAATATATGCAATTGAATATAAAAATTTGATTAAACACAAAACCCCTGAAAATATGTTGATTCGCTGTGGTTTTGACGCACAAAAACCAATATCTATAGAAGAAATTTTGTCCGAGCAAAAAAGACTCAGAGATGAAAAAGCCGCTATTGAAATTGCAAAGCAAAATGAAATTGCAAAGCAAAATGAAATTGCAAAGCAAAATGAATTGAAAAAACAAAACGATGAACAAAGAGCTCGAGAAGCAAAACGTGAAGCAGTAACTCCGATAGTGGAATCAAAAATTGATGAAACAAAATCAGGAGTAGAAAATAAAACAACAAAAACAAACCTAAAAGACAAAATTAGTGATAAAGAAACTGCAAAAAAGTCTGCTGAAAGCAAAACAGAAAAAAGGACAGTTTCTAGCAAAACAATCAAAGAAAAAGAATCGGCAAAAGAAAAAGATAATACAAAGGCTACAAAACCTCGTGCGACTACTAAACAAAAAGAAGCAAACTCTATTTTGAATAAAATAACTTTAAATAAAGAACTTGAAACAGAAGAAAAAGAACAATTAATTGAAGTTATCAAAACATCGAAAGAAAGATTTGATATTACAAACACAGATGGCGATTTTGAAAAGTTTATGTTGGAACAAACTAACGGATTTATACTTGAAATAGCAAATTTTATTAGTAACGTACATACACAAATAGATATAGTTATTTCCAACAAGTCGAACACGCTTAACTTTAATACTTATATGGAAATATATCCTTTCAAAAAAGCAAAAGCACTGTCATTAAATTATCATTTTTCAAAATTGGTAAAAAATAAAGGAATTGAAGACAAAAATGTTGCTTTGGCAATAGAAACACTTGATGAACTTTTAGAACACAACAAAGCTTATAACGTTGCATTACAAGAATTAAAAGATGTAGAAGACTTAATTGCCCATCATTTGGAGAATGAAAGCAAAAATGAAAGCATTGTTTAAAAAGATATGATTTTCTAAAAAAAAATGATAAAATAAATTAAATTAAGGAGAAAAAATATGACTAAATTGACAACGGAAGAATTTGAAAACAAATGCATGGATATAATGGAGGCAATCATAACCATTTCTCGTGATTTGGATAGAAATGGAGCGGTTGATTTATCCAAAAAAATGCTAGCACGTGCCGAGGAAGATGGTAATGATGAAGTTACTCGTGTTTACAAAAAAGTTGTAGAAGAATTCGAAAATGCAACTGATGAAGAATACGAAACTTTGAAAAAACAATTGTTATAATTTTTTGATAACGATATGAAAACAACCAAATTTTGGTTGTTTTTTCTACTATGCCAAAAATTTATGTAATACTGCAAATGCTTGATTTTATGCTTACTGTGTGCTAAAATTTAACTATAAAGGTGGTTTATGGGAATATTTGACTGGATGTTGCGTGGTTTTGGTTTTGAATCGAAAAACAACAAAAAAAGCAAAAAAATTGAAACACCAAGCGAACAAAAATATGCAAACTTTAATTTACATCAAAAAGTAGGCGGTGAAGGTGCCGCTCGTTTTTCCTCTAATGTTGCAGATAGCCTAAATATTAATATGGAACGAAACTTTATCATCCATGAACCAAAGTCACACAAAGACGTGCAACTAATTGTTGATTATATCCGTCAAAACCAAACTGCACTTATCAACTTGGCAGGCATTGATAGTGCCGATGTAGGTCGAATTTTAGACTTTTTAAGTGGTGCTATTTATGCACTCAACGGAAGTATATATCGTATTCAAGATGACCAATTTATCATTACCCCTGATGGTAGCAAGATTTTGAAACCAGATGAAAAAAAAGATAAATAATATGAAAAAAAAATACATTATCATTTCGATAATTTTCATTATTTTGTTGGCTGTGGATATGCTGACAAAATATTTTTTCACTGACGTATATGATTTGGTAATTATAAAAAACGTTGTTTCATTTTATTACAAAGAAAATACTGGTGCAAGTTTTAGTATGTTGGAAGGGCACACATACCTGCTAACAATACTTAGTTCGCTGTTGATAATTGCCATTGTACTATTTGATATTTTTCACAAAAGTAAAAACAAACTATATACAATATCTTTTGCTTTAATTTTAAGTGGTGCAATAGGTAATTTGATTGATAGAATTGTTTTTGGATATGTGCGCGATTTTATTCGACTTGATTTTGTTAACTTTGCTATATTCAACATAGCAGATAGTTGTTTAACTATTGGAGCAATTCTATTCTGTGTATATATAGTATTTTTTACACAGACAAAAAAATCCACATCAAAGGCTAGTTAAATGTCACAGCAAATTTTTGAATTTTTTTATAATGAAGCTGAGCCAATTCGTTTGGATATTTTCTTGGCAAAAAAATTAAACACCTTGACACGCGCATATATAAAAAAACTAAACGATGAGGGCAAAATAAGCGTCAATAATTTAACAGTAAAAGCAGGTTATCCTTTAAAATATGGCGACAAAATTGCGATTGAAGTGCCACCCAACGAACCAATAGACGCCTTACCAGAAGAAATAGAACTGGATATTATATATGAAGATATCGATTTGCTAGTTATAAACAAACCACAAGGCATAGTGGTACATCCGTGTAATACCACAAAATGCGGTACATTAGTCAATGCATTGCTTTATCATATAAAAGACCTAAGTGGAATAAACGGCAAACTTCGTCCAGGCATCATTCACAGATTGGACAAAAACACTAGTGGCTTGATTATTGTAGCCAAAAATGATTTTT